>JAEZKD010000055.1 GCA_023415655.1 Bacillota bacterium
CATCTACAAAGATTTCACCAGGCATAAGCCCGTTGATCACTGAAAAAACAGATAATTCATTTTGTGATTTGACCAAAGCTTTCACCTTATAATAATCATTCTCTTCTAATCTAATCATGTTCTTTTCTGTACTCCTTTAAAATCTCATTTTAATGATTCAAAACAGGGAACTTACTTTGGAATAAATGATGCATTCCAATCTTTTGGAACTTGAAAGTGCCAATAAACCCCGAATGTGTCAATGAAAGCGCAAATCATATCCCCCTCATGTTTCACTCCTGTACATGGATTACCCTCTTTGTATAAAAGCCCGAAAGCCCTACGTAAATCATCTTCACTATCAAAATATACAATAAACAACATCGTTGGACGTACACCGCTAGGATAATCTTTTATAAATTCTGAAAATAAATGTTTACTCTCACTGACACTGATAAAAAGGTTGCCATTTCGTCCAAGTTCATGATATACCAATCCCCCCTCGTCATCGATCCAAGGCGTACCTCTATCCTCAAGCCCAAATGCCTCCTTGTATAATTTAACAGCTTCCAACGCTCCCTCTACATATATATGTGAGCAGATTTTACTAATATAATTTCCCACTGTATCCTCCAATTTCCTTCATGTAAAATGGATTTCTTATGATTTTACACTTCCATTAACACAAACAATTCTGACTTCAATTATGATTAACCAATTCCAATTCTGAGTTTCTAAAACCATAATATCATAATGAATCATATAAATATATAAGTTTTTCCAATCATAGGAGACACACCTTTTATTAATGTGTATCACCAATCGTTCTTCAAATTGTGTAGGTTTTCTCTCATATAGCTACAACTCTTACACCTTTTTAGACAACAAAAAACCTAGAAATCATCTAGGTTTTTTTTAGGCACGAGACGTGATTTAAACATTGTTACGTTGCTTCCAAAGAATTTTGAATGCCGTATCATTATTATGATAATCTAATAGTTCTATTATTTTATCAGCACATTTTTGTTTTGTATCGTTATGCGTATCCACAGTTACATCGTATGTATTGTCTAAAGGTAATAAAATTGATAGTTGTTCTTCTGCTTGACCTATTGTGCGATCGCCACGTTCCTTTTCTCTCCTTTGCAGTTCTTCCAATGGGCATGTAACATGGACAAACAACACAGGATATTCATGAAGTATTTCAACGCATTCATGGAAAAGCTCTTGAGAAACACTAAATACATCGTCAACTACGGTATTAAGTCCCATGTCGGAAAAAGTTTTTATCGTTCGGTACATCGCTGATATTGTTTTTATTACTTCGTCATCATCGTTACTCATGTATTTTTCAGGTGTCATATCCATGAATGTATCTACAGAGAGCCAATAATAAGGTTCTGGCAGTCGTGCTTGTAATGTTTTTGCAAGCGTTGTCTTTCCAGAACTTGATACTCCATTTAAAAAAATAATTTTTCCTCTTTGCATAAAGCAAGTCTTCTCCTATACACTATATAATTGAAACCGTAATATGTAATCTACTTCTTATATGCACTATAATGTGATTTATCACATCTACTTGACCAGTGAACATCAATCCCACAATCCCTAATTTTCTTGTTTCCATCTAGCCATTGTTTGTATACTTCTTCTTCGAAAAGTCCAGATACTTTATTGCATGGGAATTCACCACATTCACCACAATAATCAATGTTGTGGTCCTTAGTACAATCTAGTATAAAACACCCCTTGATACTGCATCCGTGATGCTCTCTATTCCGACATCCCGAGCAAATTCCTGCACTACATCTTTCTAATTCTTCCTCAAAAATTCGATATCGTTCTACAAAATTTGGATTATGCTTTTCATGAAATTCTTTTGCACCATCCATATATTTTAATAACCTTTTTGCAGACTCACAAATCACGCCTTTCTCGTACGCTTCACACGTATGACACATCAAAGAACACGGAGCTACTCTTTCTAATATTTCTTGTTTTTCCATGTTATGTTTTCCTTTCTGGACTTTTATCTTCTTTCTTATAATTCACTTTTTCCCAATAATGCTTACCATCATCAAATTTCCCATTAATTAATCCCCTTGTTTTAACATCTATCAATGTTTGAGTCAATTATTGTGTATGAATGTACTAAATTCTGCGATATCCCATAATGCTCATAAAAGTATATTCTATTTTATTGCTCCCATAACAATTTGCTTAAGGACATTTGCATCTAAAAATGGTAAGAATGAGTTAATAGATTCACCTTTTTCGATCTTTTTCTGAGCTAACTTAGTTATCTCTCCTTCATCTAAGAATGGTAAGAATGAATTAATAGATTCTCCTTTCTCTTCTTTTTGCTGTGCAAATTTAACTACATCTTCATTCTCCATAAATGGTAAAAATGAATCAATGGATTCTCCTTTTTCGATCTTTTTCTGAGCTAATAATGTTATTGTTTCACTGTCTAAGTATGGTAAAAATGTATTAATATTAATTGTATTTGAAAAATCTATTGCTTTCGCTATAGTTTCTATTTGCTTTGGTTTCAGTATTGGAATGTGCTCTTCAAGTTCTTCTTTAGACACTTCATTATCTTCTACGTATTCCGTAATTTTATTATTAATTACGGAGTTAACCAGCTTAGACTTCTCTCCTATCAATTCATCCACAGAAACACAAAATATGTTTGCTAGTTCTGGCAGTTTTGAAATATCAGGCATACTATTTCCTCTTTCCCAATTTGATACTGCTTGAAAACTAACATTCATTCTATCTGCCAGTTCCATCTGTGTCATATTACTTCTTTTCCTTAATTCTACAATATTTCTTCCAACTTGTTGCATACTAAACATCTCTACTACCTCAATTCATAATTATTCTAGAAAAGCTTTTCTGATTTCATTATATCAAATAATCCATAATATACTATCAAGCGATTCTTGAATTGATATTTCAACTACTAATTGAATCCATAATGCTAATAATATGTTAGTTGCTTAACTCGTACTATTTCTTACTTCACAATATAAACTAAATAGAACCTCGGAGAGCAAACAGATCAGTTTATAAATCTGCTCCTTCAACACTGTGACGCCTATTCTTTAACTTCTTTCAGTAAATCCTCCACTGATATGCCATACAACTTTGCCAATGCAAATAAGTTTGATGTGCTTGGGTCAGAGGTTCCACTTTCCCACTTAGATACCGCCTGTCTGCTTACGCCAATTGTTTCTGCGACGAACTCTTGTGTCATCTTACAACTGGTACGATGTTCCTTTAATGCTTCTCCAAGAGATTTCCTCACAGCAGATTTTTCCTGTCGAACGTCTTTTGAGTTTATATATTTCAAAAGAACGCGGATAACGAGTACAAGCAAGCCAATAAATATACTCACCAAGATAAGGCTGATTATAACCGTAATGACAGTAATTTTCACATTCAATCACCTCCTTTTTGTTGGTTATATCTTATCAAAATGAGCTGGGTTGCCAGCACCAACTATCGCGCAAATATCGGTTGCATTTCGGTTGCTTTCAAAAAAACTCGACTAGGATAGCTAAATTATATAAATTTTGAGTAGTTCATGTTTGTAGGTTTCTAAAAACATAATATCATTTCGAATAAAATAATTATATAAAATTTTGAAGAACTGTGTACACCTTGTTACAAACGTAGCTTAGGATATATAAGAAAAGCCAGAGAGCTTATCCTAATGGGGAGCAATTAACTGCAAGAACAGTAACCTATTGGCCTGTCTTAGATAAATTCCTTTAAGCCTAACACTCTTTAAATTAATTTTTAAGATTAACTTCCCAAGCTATAGGTAGTTTAAATGGGCTTGACATGAATAGTCTTAAAGTACGCATCAGTTCCTGAAAGACACCAAATAGAACATAAGGTATTATCTATTAGGATAGAACAAAGAATGTTACCAAAAATTTGAAGGATTTTCCTGAAAGTAATTTTACCTTCAGGAAAACCCTTCAAATATACTTACCTACTCCTACATAATCGTTCCGACAGTAAGAGAAATATCCTTGTCATTTTCCACAATAGCCTTGATTGCTAATTCAAGTCCTTTGGAGATTGTCTCAAGGGACATTGCGCATGTTCCTAGTGGCTTATCAATAACCTGCTCTAATGCATATGGAACATGGATAAATCCACCACGTACATTTGCAAACTTCTTGTTGATTAAGTAAAGAACGTGATACATAACATCGTTACATACAAAAGTTCCTGCTGTGTAAGAGATATGAGCTGGAATCTTGTTATCACGTAACTCTTTTACTACTGCCTTGCAAGGAAGATTAGTAAAGTAAGCAGTTTCTCCATCTTCGTGTAATGGAGTATCCATTGGCTGTTTCCCTTCATTATCCTTGATTCTAGCTTCTGCAAGGTTGATTGCAACCTTTTCAATTGTGATGGAACTTCTGCCGCCTGCCTGTCCAACGCAGATTACGACATCTGGATTGTGTTCTTCCATTGCCTTTTCTACAACTTCCCCGCTTTTGGTAAATACAGTCGGAATCTCTAATTTAATAACTTTGGCACCTGCTACCGTATCAGGAAGCATCTTCACTGCTTCATATGCTGGATTTACGCTTTCGCCGCCAAAGGGATCAAACCCCGTAATTAATACTTTCATATTTGTTACCACCTTTCTCTAAAGTGCCATAAGAGCTTCCTCA
>JAEZKD010000154.1 GCA_023415655.1 Bacillota bacterium
CCTGTAATAAATATCTCAATACCAATTACAATTAATAGAATTCCACCAAATATAGTTGCTTTGTTGGAAAACTTCGTTCCGAATTTCTTACCAATCTTAATTCCCACCATACAGATGAAAAATGTAACTACCCCAATAATCAATGCACAAATGATTGCCATTACTAAACCATAATCAGAAATAGTAAATCCTACAGATAATGCATCAATTGAAGTAGCAACCCCTTGCATTAGTATGGCGATAAGACAGACTTTTGATTTTTCTTCTTCCAAACCTTTATTCTTAATTCCATCCTTTAGCATCTTACCACCAATGAAAAGTAGTAAAATCAATGCAATCCAAGGGATACAGTGTTCAAAAGCTTCAAAACATCGAACGATGGTATGAATGCAAATCCACCCAATCAATGGCATAATTGCCTGAAAAGTTGCAAATACACCTGCAATCAACCACATCTTCTTTTGCTTCATATGAGGCTCGTTCAACCCATTTGCTAGTGACACAGAAAATGCGTCCATCGCTAACCCAATTCCGAGTAACACGCTATTAAAGAAAAACAATAAATCCCATTCCATTTTTCTTTCTCCTTTCCTATCCATAAAAAAAACCAATATAGCCACATAACTATATTGGGGTAATCATTACAGATGGATAGACCTCATGTATAGCTTTGCAGTTATACATGAGTCTCGCAATTTAAAGCAAGCCAGACCTTACGGTCAGTATGTTGACTTGCTACGATATACGCTTGCTACTCCCTCATGGGATTTTTTTATTGATAAAATGTTATCACACAATTCTTTATTTGTCAAATATCAATTAAAAGCTCTAAAATGCATCATGATTCCATTCATAGCGTATCATAATTCCCTCGAATGTTGAATAAAACGTTCGAATGAAGTATAATTACCATAACTGTTTCATGCTGAATCATTATCTGTTACGACTACTTCACCACATTTATGGAGGAACCTTATGAATATTAAAAAAATCACAGTGAACAAAAAAGAATACCTTGACTTACTATTACTTGCAGACGAGCAGGAAAACATGATAGACAAGTATCTTGAGCGTGGTGATATGTTTGTACTAGAAGACAATGGTGTAAAGGCTGAATGTGTAGTTACCAAAGAAGCAGATGGAATTTATGAACTTAAAAATATTGCAGTTGTACCTGAGTACCAGCGAAAAGGCTATGGTAAGAAGCTAATTGAATCTCTAT
This sequence comes from Bacillota bacterium, assembly GCA_023415655.1. GTDB lineage: Bacteria > Bacillota > Clostridia > Lachnospirales > Lachnospiraceae > Lachnoclostridium. The sequence goes on from JAEZKD010000154.1 coordinate 1,223, forward strand.
TTTACAATTACACTGATTGTAAGACCATGCTTGTTGGAACAGGTGACTGTCCTTCAAGTCTAACTTTTTATAAATGCAGTGGTTTTACAGAATCACACAGAGTAAAAAACTTTTTTATCGATAACTATGATAATCCAATCATTGAAGATGGAATACAATTAATTGATATGGTTTATCTAAAACGAGAACTTTAGCACTTATTTGTGAGGTAAGTTGAATTTACACATCCCCTTTGACCCTTTGAAACATTGTATGATTCTCATGAAATTGGACTAGATCCCATCGATTGCCGTACAAATCCAAAAATACTGCTACCGTTCCATAATCCATCTCCTTAGGTGCTCTTACAAATTCAATCTCCTTTTCCTTCATCTCCTGATAATCACGCCAAAAATCATCTGTTCCTAAGAAAAGAAATACTCTTCCACCTGCTTGATTTCCGATAAATGCTTCCTGGGTCTCATTCGAGGCTCTTGCTAACAATATGGTAGTCCCATTGGATCCTGGTGGGGATACTACGACCCATCTTTTATCCTGTTCCGGTTGGTAAGTATCCTCTACCAACGTAAAGCGTAGCTTTTCTGTATAAAACTTAATTGCTTCATCATAGTCCTTAACGACCAAAGCGATATGTACAATCGTCTGTTTCATGTTCTTATACTCCTTTAAACTATAATTTGTATAACTATTTTAACTCTGTTGGTTTAGAACTAATTAACGTAAATGCTCACATCTACTGGCAAAACGAACAATCCGTCGTTCCCCTTTCATGATCCATTCATGAATTCCTGTATCATCCGTAGGAAACGCAATACCACTTTCGATTGGTAAACGTAAAAATGAATGATAGAGCTGATTGATCATTCCTCCATGAGTCACAACAGCAATGGTTTCATCCTCTTTATGAGAAGATATGAGCTTTGATAGCATCACCTCTGCACGATAACGAAAATCCAATTTGGATTCCTGATGGTACACTGCTTCATGTATCGGCAAGTCTTTTACCTCAGGAAATCGTCTTTGCGCCTCTTCATGAGATAAACCAGCAATATCTCCATTATTAAACTCCATCAGTAACTCATCTTCAATGATAGGTTGTTCAAATTCTTTTGCCAAGTAGTCTGCGGTTTCTCTCGCCCGTTTCAGTGTACTTGAATAGATTTGATCTAGCTTGTACCTCTTATGTATCCACGAAGCCATTGCTTTTGCCTGCTCTCTACCAGTCGATGTCAGTGAAAAATCTGCTCTACCTTCATGAACGTTTAAAATATCTGCTTCTGACTCCCCATGTCGAATCAATAAAAGTCTCATTGATAATCTCCTTGCTTTTATTTTTTATACTCTATTTTCCATGTTAATTCATATTCCTGTAATATACAACTAGAAAATAGACATGAATATTTTAAAAATCACGCCTCCAATACATTTTTATGAACAAAAAGACTCAAGTCCTAAGACCTAAGTCTTTTTGTTGTTATATTTCTGTCTAGTTACTTACTTTAATTGTCATATAATCTTTTCCACTATAAATCTCAAATTTGGTTGCTGAGCCAATAATTCCTATGCCCTTTTCGACAGCATAGGTCAAAGGTTCAGCTGTACTTGCACTAGATTCTTGAGAAACGTAGACCAATGGTTAATTTGCTCTATAGAATGGAATAATTGCATTAAAAGTTGTTCTTGTTTCATTCCTCACACCATTTAATATCCTAGCAAAAGATGAGGACGAATCGATTTATGGAGGCCACTATGCGAATTCTACTAGCAGAAGATGAGAAAAATTTAAATGATATTATCGTAAAAACATTAAAAAAAGAACATTACACCATAGATTACTGCTTTATCGGCGAAGAAGCCTTGGACTATCTACGTTTTGCTGAATATGATGCAATCCTATTAGATATCATGATGCCCAAAAAAAGTGGGCTTGAGG
>JAEZKD010000193.1 GCA_023415655.1 Bacillota bacterium
TTATCATTAATCTTGATACTTAACGAGTCTATTTTGCTGTTAAACCAACTGATATGATATTCCAGTAAGAATCCTTCTCATTGTAATCTCTATCAAAGATCAATGGATTTTGTGATCCACGCCAGGAGTGCTGATCATTGATACCCCATAATGTTACAGATGAGATTTTGTCTTGGTAATCTTTATAGCATTGGAATAAATCTTTATAAATCTGTGCTTGTTTTTCTGCCATCGCTGCATCTGGTGTAGGTCCATTACCATCTATCGCTGTTGCGATATCAAGCTCTGTAATCTGAACATCATAACCTGCTTCAACAAATTTCTCAATTGTTTTTCTGTATTGATCAATCGGTGGGTACTCAATATTGACATGGCTTTGCATTCCAATACCGTCAATATTACCAGCAGCTTTTGCCTCTGCTACTAACTCAAGAATCTTTTCAGCTTTTCCATTATCATATTCATTGTAATCATTGTAATATAACAATATGCCTGTACCTTCGGAAGCTTTTCTTGCATATTCGAATGCCTTGGTTACGTAAGAATAATCTCCATAAAGACTATACCATGGTGACCTTTCCCCACCAGAAACAACTTCATTACATACATCGTAAGCATAAAATAAACCTGGATACTTATTATTAATATGATCAAATACTTGATCTATAAACTGTTGAAGACGATCGTCCATTGTTGCTTTATCTACATTAGCACCATTAGCGTCAAATCCTTCTTTAAAGAACCATGTAGGTGTCTGGCTATGCCATACGAAGGTGTGTCCTCTCATCTTTAAATTATGTTTTTCTGCAAACTCACAGTATTGATCCATTTTGGTAAAGTCACATACAACCTTATTTTCAGCTTTTGATTTTGCTTGATCTAACAATACTTCTGGCTTCATATCATTTTCAGCAGTGATGCTGTTGTATTGGGATAATAAATTCGCTGTATATTTTTCATCAGCTAATCCTTGCAAATGAACAGCTGCACCCACATAAAATTTACCTGCATATACGTCTTTTAAGCTATATTCTCCAATACTTTCAATTGCTACATCTAATGCACTACTTGCTTGCACCATCTCCTCTTGAGTTGCGTCAGCTTTCGCAAGAATATCTTCTGCATCGGCTACTGCTTTCTTTACTAGATCTCCATTATTGATAGCATCTAGGTTAAGATTAGCATATTTTTTAATTACTCCCATAAATGTTATTACATGATTCAATGCTTCATAAGCTGCATCCAATTCTGCTTGGGTTTTAGCCGTATTAATTACTGCTTTCGCTGCATCTAGTCTCGCCGTGAAAGCTCCAACTCCCTTTGTAAATGCAGATACATCAGTTATCTCAGCAGTTTCCACTAATGCTTTTAATTTATATGGGTTCAATCCAGGAGCCTCTCCAGACTTTTTACCTGTAAGAACTATCTCACCAAATTTGGCGGTGTTATTCCATGCACTATCTGAGGTATCAAATAAAGTAATTGTTCCAGCTCTACTAGATCCAGTACAATCATTTACTTGTAACTCAATCCCATAAACTGTTTTATTGCTTGCAGGTTTCTGTAACTCAATTCTTGCTTCCACCAGGTATTCATTCTCACCTTTCACTGCAACTGTGTAGAATCGGCTGGCAGAACCTTTATCATACGACTGAACATTATTGTAATTTACTCTAAAATGTAAGTCATCCGAACCATAGGATGTTGTCTTATCATTATTCTCATCCAAGAATACTTCGATCGAATCTTGTTGATAAGTATCGGTAGGTGTTACTGACATGATAGGATCTTTTACCTTTGCAAGAAAATAAAGTGCATTCTCATCCCATAAAACCTTAAATGTTGCAGTTGCTTTTACTGCTGGATTATTTGTATGTGGAGGCTGAATCTCAATTGCCTTTTGCCATACATCATCAATTATGCCATCAATACTTGGTGTACCGTAATAACCAACTATCTTTCCATCTGCAGTAAATCCCTTATCGTCAGTTTCAATTGCTCCTTTTTCAGCAAAGAATACATCTGGCAAAATGTTATATAAATACTGATTTACACATTGCCATGTATGGGTACCACCTTTTAACAATAATAAGTATAAGTTACCTTGTGATAAATCTGCATTGTAATTAAAGATTGGATTTCCTTCACTATCTTTCTGATCTGCCATAGCTGGAATTGCATTCACCATTCCACTATAAGCAATATCATCAGTACCAGTGGATGCAAATACATAGTAATCACTCATCTCATATCCTTTTACAACACTTGTAAAATCAGTACTTCCTGGACCACCACTTACTGGAAGATAATACTTAAAGTAATCAAAACAGTTCCTCATTATAGTAAAGGTACAGCTAGATCCTTGAGAGAAGCCACCAACTGCGCGATGATTTCTAGCCGCTTTCAAATCTTCTTGAGAACCTGATTTTGAATAAGTATTATATTTGGTAGCAATAAACGGTAAGATCTCATTGATCATCTCATACTGTAATCTTCCTGATTCCATCCCTCGATAGGTAGGAGTAACAATGATCATTGGATCAAGTTGACCATTTGCAATCATCATATCAAGTCCTTTTTTCATTACAGTTGTAACATTTGGGTCATCATCACCAAATACCGTATTTTGATCTTCTGATGTACCATGAATTAAGTATAATACATTATATTTTTTCGTCGTATCCGCTGCGTTATAACCAGCTGGAAGATATACAAGCATATCTTTTTTAACTGCCACACCACGTACGCCATCATCGCTATACTCATAGGTGTCGTAGAAATCTCTTACAACAGTTCCCTTAGCTGTATCGTCATAAGGTGCTGCAGTAAGATATTCTGCAGGAATTCTTCTAAATTCTTTGAGCTTTGTGATTGCTGGATCTACGTCTTTTATGTCTTTATGAACGAGTGCCTTAATTGCCGTATCAATAGCAACACAAAGTGTATCCACTTGAACCTGATCACCAGTAGCAATCGTTGTTTCTGCCTGAGCAACCAGTTCTGTAACTTTTGCTGCAGTATCATCGGTGTAACGAACTAACTGGATATCCTTTGCGATAATCACCATCTTCAATAAATCATATGGATTGAAGCCAATGACATCTTCAGCATTCTTTTCAGCAAGAACAACTTTACCAAATTTGGTTGGACTTGCATAAGCACTACTTGTTTTGTCGAAAACATTCAAGGTACCAGTTCTATTTCCATTCTTGGCATCATTTAGTTGTAACTCAATACCATAGATGTTCTTAGCCATTGCTGGATTTTGAAGAGCAATTCTAGCTTCAAGGATATAACCAGTTTCCTTACCTTCAGAATTTATTTTCTTAGTAACTTGGGTATATAACCGATCCAAACTACCACGATCTGCAGAAAGACTGTTCTCACAGCTAATTCTATAGTGGCAATCATCTAGGTCAAAAATATTCGCTAATGCATTGTTTCCTTCGTTTAAGAAGATTTCAACACAGTCTCTGTTATAAACGGTTCCTGATGATACGTTCAATGCACTATCAGTAACGTCTGCTAATACATAAAGCGCCTTATCATCCCATAATACTTTAAATTTAGCTGTTGTATCAGTTGAACCAGAACCGGAAGCAGTTGCTGGTACAAAATTAACTTTATCCCATACTTCATCAATTTGACCATCAATCTTTGGTGAGCCAAACTTAGCAACCATGTTACCATCTTGGTCTAAGCCTACTACTTTTAGTGCTGCAATTGCTTGATCCAATGCAGTAATTGCTGCATTCATCTGATCAACTGTTGTGCCTTCCTTCGTTAAAAGTTTTTGAGCATCTTCGATTGCTTTTCTAACTGTAGCTACGCCCTCCGTCTGATATACCGTTAAATCCATCTTTTCTGCCTTTGTAACTGCATTAACAAAGGTAATGATTTGATTCAAAGCATCGTATGCTGTATCCAAATCCTTCTGGGTTGATGTGTCTTTTGCGAGGACATCCTTTGCTGCCTTTAAGCTTTCAGTAAATAATACACCTGTAACATCCATCTTCTCAGCAGAAGCAACTAACTTGATTAATTTGTAAGGATTTAATCCAGGAACATCTCCAGCCTTTTTACCAGTAAGTACTACTTCACCAAATACGGATGGCTTACTCCATGCGCTATCCGATGTATCAAATACTGTAATCGTTCCTGCTCTGCTCGTTCCAATTCCATCATTTACCTGTAATTCCATTCCATAAATCTTATTATTTGACGCAACATTCTGTAATTCAACTCTTGCTTCAATGATGTAGTTTCCTTCACCTGTCTTGGTAGCTGTATAGAAACGGCTAAGATCACCATTACCTGCGGATTGAACATTGCCGTAATTTACTCTAAACTGTAAATCATCTGAACCGTAAGAGGAGGTCATATCATTTTTCACATCTAAGAATATCTCAATGGAATCTTTCTCATGTGCTTGAGCTGGTTCAAGTGTCATGTTCGGATCATTCACTTCGGCAAGGACATAAAGTGCATTATCATCCCATAATAACTTAAAGGTTGCAGTTGCTTTTACTGCTGCATTATTCGTATGTGGTGGCTGAATCTGGATTGCATTCTTCCAAATGTCATCAATTTTCCCATCGATTCTTGGTGTTCCAAACTTAGCTACAATTCGGCCCTCTTTAGTAAATCCCTTATCATTAGTTTCCACAGATGGAGTAGGTGTCACTGTAGGAGTTGTTGTAGGTGGCGTTGTAGGTGTTGTTGTCGCTGGAGGATTGGAGCTTCCACCCTGTCCACCCGTATTCGATGTTGAACCAACAATCTGAACAATACCATTCACTTCTACGTTAACCTTATAATTGCCTTCTACTTTTGGTATTGAATTACTGTCTTTTGCAGTAATCTTTGATTTTGCAGCAGCTTCTGTTTCTAATTTAAGTACTGCTTGATATAATGCATTCATCTGAAGTGCAATTTTTGTATTAACTTTAACTCCAGTTGCCCCAATATTTAACTTTGGAAGTTCTTTCGCTGTTCCATCAAAGTTAATCTCACATGCTTTTAATGTATCAATCTTAGCTATTCCATTTAAGGTTAACCCTAATTTAATAGCACTTTGATCTACTATAATCGCACAATCTGCACTTTCTTTTACTGTAATATTGGTTGAAGTATAAACCTCTAAGGTATTGCCCTTAGCAAATTCATTCCAGCCTTGATTACTTAAAGTACGAACTGTAATTTTCTTAAATACTCCATTATTATGTATTGCTGCATTTGGTGCATCAATTACTAATTCTTGTCCGGAGTAGTCTCCTTTTGAAATTCTTAATTCCATTTTAGTCTTAGAACTTATTATTATTGTACTTGCTTTGCCTGCTTTTAAAGCTTGATTAAGTTCTCTTTGAGAGGATACCATAACCTCAGGGGACACCTTAATCGTTACTTTATCCATACAAGAATTATTAAGTGTAGTTGCTTTAATCGTTACCGTTCCTTCCTTTAATGCGGTGATCACACCATAAGCATTCACTTGAACAACGGAAGGATCACTTGATGTCCAGTTTACTGAATCAGAAGCTTTGGATGGTGTATAAGTACCATTTAAGTTATAAGTTTCGCCCACTGCCATGGACTGAATCTTATTATTAATTTTAACCTTAGTAGCTGCATTCTTAGAAGGTTCTTTTACATATACTTTTGCCCTTAGGATAATACTACTTTCTCCTGATGTAATCTTACAGGTAATGATTGTACTACCTGTGGCAACTGCTTTTACAACACCCTTATTATTGACTGTTGCAACTTTCTTGTCGCTGCTTTTCCATTGGTACGTTGATTGTGACGGAGCATTTTTGATATCGAAATCATATGATTTCCCCACCAAAATTTTTCTGAACTTTGTCTCTTTAAAGACGGGAGCTCCGTTTGCTGTTGCTGCACTCGCAATTCGAATTCCGGAACCTGCCAGACTCAGAATTACCATGGAAATGACAGCCAACATAGCAATGATTCGCTTTAAGATCTTGCTTTTCTTCATAGTAGACTCTCCTTTTAAATTCTATAAATGTAATAAATTTACTCATTGAACAAATTGTAAAATATTTACATTTATAAGATTATGCTAACACATGTCCATTCAGTATTCAATTAAACTTCATCAACATATAATTGCATTTATTCAGTATATACTCCTTTTTCTATGTTATCTTCACACTATTTTACATAGTATTCTAGCGATATCTATAAATCTTTCCCTCATTTCTTGTATTCACTTTGAATTCCTCCAATTATCCAAAAAAATAAAGATACCATCGTCTAAATCAGACGAATGATATCCTTATTAACTTGGTTTCATATTCCATCAAAATTTCATAAAAACTCCATTTATTTATGATAAACTTACCATATTTGATCTAAATGGGATATATTATTTTACTATTTCGTTTGAATTTACTTCCCTTCTTCCAATACCTGAAACGCCATATCATACATATCTCTTGCATCTACGGTATTCCTGATATAATTCTCCTCCTCCGGCTCATAGCGGACATATTTTTCAACCTCTTCTACCAATGCCAAGTATCCAACTGCAATCGCATATCTAATGCATTCCTCTGTACTTGCCGATATCGGAACTTCTGCCGTTTTATTATAAATCTCTATTTCTGCTAGTTTTTCTGACAGTGGAGTTTTTTGTCCACTTCCAATGGTAATAAAGTCAGCAACCATATCTCCCCAAAAACTTCGTTCAGGATCAATCCATACCAATTCTCCGTTATCATAAAGAACGTTGCTATCCCACAGATCAAAATTCACCATGCTACAAGGCACCTTACTTAACAGTTCCTGATACTCTTCAATATATTGCAGCAACTTACATCCATCCATCGTTTCTTTCCCTAGATGATTACAATCCTTTATCAGATTACTGACCATACTATGAATTGCTTCATACCATGTATCATGTAATCCAGTCTGAAGATATCCAAACCTATCGCTATGTATCTTATGAATCTGCGTAAGCATCTCAATTTTCATTGCTTGTACCCGTTTGCTCTCGTCCTTCGTAAAGTCTGTCATCCATAATGGTTGTCCGTCCATCATCTCCATAATACAACAGTCTGACGATATAATTTTATGTGAGAAATCCGATACATACACAGCTGGTGCATGTATTGTTGTATATTTGTGCATCTGTTCATACCAAAATACTTCGGAACGCATCATATTCTTCTCATAGGTGAGTACCAATGCCTCTTTTGGAGGTGCAATCTTTATCACATATGACCCCTTCTCCGTCTCGACCTTGTAAGCAGCGTTAAACTCACCTGCTCCCAATGGCTGTATCTGCATTACATGTCCCATTCCATATCTCACAAATAGTTGTCTGATTTCTTCTGTAGAGGCTTCATATTTTGTTTTACTCTTTGCCATATTGTTTTCCTCCTATTTGCATTGATGAGGTAACTCAACTATCTAACCCCATCCTTAGCCATGTAAGCATAAAAAGTAATCCACTTATTTGGCTCCTGCTTTTTACCTGCATGAAACGCAGGAACGCTTTTACAATTATGTAACACATATTTCCCATCCAATTGACGATATTGATCCAATACACGATATCCTTCAATCATTGCTTCACAATTCGATGCACATCCTAATCTCTTTAACGCATAGGTAGTATATTGAACCCCTATTTTTATAGGGTCTGCCGGAAAGAAAGTCTCTAACATCACATCAACCATTGGCTGTTCCTTACAATCCGACCGATAGAAAATATTTCTTCTCATAAAATACTCAACTAGCTGTTCTTTGTTAGGGATCTTCTTACCTTGTATCTCCAACTCTGCTGCCAACAACAAATAACCAGCAGTTAGACGTACACAACTTTTGTGTTCCTTCTTAGGATCATTTATCTTCTTGTTTGTACTAATACAACCAAAACCACCATCCGTTTTGATTTTATCAAACTGCTTTTCAATTTCCTCTTTTATGATGGTTTCTTCACCATACCCTAGCTTCACTAAATTTCTTAATAATAATGGTTCTCCACACAGAATCTGAAACCCGTTCTGTTCCAGAAATAAACTTACCACATCATCTAACTCTCGACCGATATCACTACGAGTAATCCCCCATTCTGCTAGTGCTAGGATTGCATCATAGATTGTCCATTTTTTATCTGAATGAAGTTTCTTACTCACACTTGCATATATCTTTGAAGCTTTTAAGCTTTCTTTGGTAGAAATAACTTCTATATTATCATCCTCGTAACCGAATCCTTCTTTGAGTACCCTTAACCTCATCTCAGGGTTACTTTCCTCCAATAACCAATCTCTAATCTGTTTGTCCATAATTATCCTCTTTTTTTAAAACCAAAATAAAGAATATTTCCATATCCATGATCTAGTAGGCATCTAGCTGCAATCTCACTCTGATAGCCTCTTTGACAATACAATAAAATGATTCTATTTTTGTTTTCCTCAAAATTCATAGCCTTAGATAAAATAGTTGCCATTGGTATGTTAACTGCATCTTCCATATGCCACTCCTCGTACTCTGTTGCACTTCGCACATCTACCAATAAACATTCTCTGTTTTGCTTTAAAACTGCAACTGCTTTTTCGTATGTAATGTGATAGTTTGTGGATTGTTTTGAAACTTGTGATTGCTCTGCACCAATTACACGAATACGTAATTGCGGCTGAAATGCTCTCTCAAACATTTCCTTTGCTTCCACTTCTCCTACTACAGAATGCATACCAAAGATAAGTTTATTCTCATGTTTCGAATCATCACTATCATTCATGTCCTGATTTGTATATGCTGACGTAATCCCTTTTGTATACATCTGTGCCACGTGATTGATACAGGTTCTACAATCCAATAAATCCTGTAACTGCATTGCTGCTTGCCAGTCGCTTTCGTCTCTCTCCCTAAGTTCCAATTTCAAAAATTGATGTAAAATTCTTGCAGCCTGTCTACGTTCAATTTCCTTCTCTCCAAACATTACATCCTGTTCTTCCAACCACCCCTGTTCCCTTCCATACCGTTGAACTGCTTGGAAAGAATCAAGTGATTCTATATTAATATATGGCTGATGTTCCCATAGTAACTGTACAAAACAATTACAAGTCATATCCATACTCTCTTTCTCTATGCTCTTTTGCAATCCAAGTAAAAGTAACAGTTACTTCTACTTAGACTGCCCTTGTCTCTTCTATTGAATTGGCGTAACCTTAATCTAAACTGGCGTAACCTTAATCGTTACGTTGTCGTGTGCTTCTAGGGATGGAACTGAAAATACACCTGTATTGTTTCTAGTCTCAATCAAGCTCCACAAATCCTTCACTTGATATACCATTGCATTCTGAAAGTCTTCCACATTTACTATCTTGTGACCTAAATAACTAACAAGCTCATTCACACTGATTTGATATCCTTCCTTTTTTAGCTCATCACTTAAATTGATAAATGAGATTGCAATGCTGCCATCGGAAAGAGGTTTTGCTACAATATCAACACGATTATTGTCTCTAATATATTCTGTAGCATAAGCTTCTGTCTGATAAGTAGAATATACTCGTTTACATGCGATACCCAGTGGATCCTGATTCAATGCGATGATCTCTTTATTCCCAATGATACGGTAAATTGCATCACCCTTTTTCACACGACGCAGATCCAATCCAAGCATCAGTGGAGCATTCATCATACACCACATTGTCATATGTGTTTTACACATCGTTTCTGTCAGGCCATCCATACCTATCATCAGCATATCCGGATCGTTATAACCTTTATCCAATCCAGCAAATTCATCCATAATCACAGCTTTATTGTATTGAGAGGTAACACTAGTTGTATAATCACTCGTCCATGCGCCCCTTCCAGGATCTTGATCTGCTCCTACCAAAAATGTAATATCATTTAGAATTCTCCAGGAGTCTCCCACTTTATATCCCCAGTTCTGAGGCTGAGTTTTCCCCCATTCACAGATAGAAAAAATGACATCGTGATCTGGATTTGCTCTATTCAATCCTTCTAATAATGTAGCATAGGAACTTAAGGTGTTTTCCTGTCTTCGATGATTCATAAGACGAATCACATTTTCCCCTGCTTTTAGTGTGAGTTTTATTTTTTGGGATTCTATAAACGTTTCTTTATTCGCAGAAGCAGGTAAAAAGTCATCATAAAATATGGTAGAATTGTCATTCTCACCAACTGCCACTTGTAGCCAGCTTCCAGTGCCAGGCTCCATCGCAGTTGCATACTGAACAGTCAATTCATAAACACCTGCTTTTGGTACAACGACGTGAAATTGTAATTCGCCACTTTGCATTCCAACTGGACTTACTTCTGGACCTGTTCCATCAAAGGTACCAATATTGGTCACATAGCCCTCTTTCACTGTAATCCCATTTCCAATCAAAATGCCATCCTTTACTGCCGATAATTCTTTATGAAAATCCTCGCCTGTTATGTTACAGCTTTTGATATTCGGTGCATAAACATACTTTGCGTTGGCAGCATCAGAAAAAGTAGCATTATCGCATAGATAATAACAGTTATCTACTTTCAGATAATCAACGCCCCAATCGATATAGCACTGTGCATCCACCTCTTCATGTCCACAGGTTCCAACTGCTGCCCCAGCACAAAGGTTGGTGCCAATGTCATTATACATACCAAACTTCAAACCCTTATTATGTATATAATCACCTAAAGCCTTAAATCCACTTGGGAATTTTACTTCTTCATTTGCAAGCTTTCCATCCACACGAATTGGCCGATAACACCCATCATCTAAAATCACATACTGGTATCCCAACTGATCCAACTCTAAGTCGACCATAGCATCTGCCATTTCTTTTGTTAACTTTTCTGTATTCCCACTTCCAAATGCATTCCAGCTGTTCCATCCCATTGCTGGAAGGTGACCCTTCTTCTTATTCAAAATAGGTTTCCCATTGGTAAATGCATCATAGCGATACTCTCTATTATTTAGCTGATCTGGTGTTTTCTTTACCACTGATTTTGAAAAAACATTTTGCATAAATGCATCTGCAAGTGGAAGCCATAACTGAAAATGAGGATATGGATTAACCCCATAGATTGTTACCCCTGATTGTCCATGTGGTACTCCAGCAAAGGTGTGGATTTCGATTTCTACATGGTGTTTCATCAAATCAGAAATGGTTGCATTCAAATTCACCATAGCTGAATCCTCCCGCCCTACTGCAAAAAAAGTAGGTGGATACACGACATTCGTGTAGTTAAAGGTTGCATCTTTAAAACGTGGACCATACACACAAATATTAGCATCTGGTGCACCATAATACTGATCTAGCTCATCTGGAATATATTGTTCAAAATGCTGGCTTATAGTCTGAGTACCTGAAAAATATTGAATACAAGCTTCTCCTGTCAATCCACCATTCGAAAATCCCGCAAAGGCAATACGGTTTTGATCCACACGATATGTTAAGGCATTTTTTCGAACGAATTGAATTGCACGAGCAACATCCGCCCCCGCTTCTATGGCCGCATAAGGATAGTGATTGGTTCGATTGAGCAGTAAAAAACACTGATATCCCAACGCATTTAGGTCAAGACAGGTCTGATATCCTTCATGCAAGGTACAATCACCGTGATCACCACCTGCACAGACAATAACTGCTCCCTTTGGCTGCACATTATGATCTATTAATAGTTCATACATATATGGTTCAAAATCAGGATCGTGATTAAAAAGTAGCTCTTCATTCTTAGTATAAGTACCAAGCGAAGGCATATTATTTTTATCCCATAGATAAATACGTTTTGGTGCGTCTTTTTTCTTGGTTAACTGATGCATGAGTTCTTCTAACACTTCTATCCTATTTGCTAATTGTTCCATATCATTTTCATAAGCTACCTTTCGAAATGCTTGCTGAAATGGTAAAAGTTCCGCTAGATCATAGCAAGGTGAATCTTCAAAAAATGGAACTGCCTGATGCACCAGCAGTTGTTTCTTTTCTAACAATCGTACTTTATCTTCTTGTGTTAGCATGCTTGTCCCTCCATTTTGATAAAACCTACTTGTATTATATCATAGATATTTTTACAGATATACACAGATATTGCGCTATTCTAAGCAATTATAAGCATGCTATTCTTTATCAAAATCTTTCTATATTCATTACTTTATATTTCTTTAGATAAATCCCCTACTCCGCTATAGCCAAGATTGCATCATAGCATGTCCCTTTATCAGTTCTAAGCCCATACCTTAATTGTATATGCCATCTGCATTACTTGAATATATAAATTTTATATTACTCTGAAAAACATAAAAATAAAGCTAATATATCTCACAATTCAAGGTATATTAGCTTTATTGCAATCCTTTAATGCTCTATCTATCTTAACATTTACGAACAGGTCTAGCCTCGATATACCCTCGATATCCCATCGGTGCTAATTGAAACCTCGGTGCAGTTTCTGGTGCCCATTCATAACCGTAAACTTCAGGATTGAACTTATGAATGTGACTCCATACTTCACCAATCGCATCTTCAAAATCCTCATCATTATAGGGTTCTCCTTGAAATACCATCATAGTACATGGTGGTAACACTATCAGTTCATAACCTTCTGGTATTGTCTTGTTGTAATCCATAGGTAATTCAACACCTTGAACGTATTCCGAACCTCCATCTCTCATGTTTTTGGGAAGCCACATACCAATTGGCTCGTATAATGCTTCTTTCACACTTGTTAGTACGCTCCAAACATCACAACCGACCTCTTCACAATACTCGAAATACTCGGAAGCTACCTTCCCTCTTTTTATCAAACATTTTCTTTCCGGACGATCAATAACCTGAACAAATATAGTCTTCATAATATTCTCCTCATACTTTTTTTTCTTATTGATATGGTGAATTGCTCGATAACTGTTATATACCTTTTCTGGCAGAAACAGTTGTATAGGTGGTGATTGTCTATGGTAGCGAAATGGAGATATCCCAAATTCCTTTGCAAATGCTCGAGTAAAGCCCTCTTGGCTGTCAAAGACAAAATCTAGTGCGACGTCTATCACACTTTTCTTTTCATCTCTCAGAACCAATGCTGCTTTCGTTAATCTTCTCAAACGAATATACTCATACGGGGTATTTCCTGTTATCTCTTTAAAGATATTACTAAAATGCCATGGCGAATACCCCGACACATTGGCAAGTTCCTTTAATGTTATTACTTCCTGTAAATGCTCCTCAATATATTCTTGAACCATCTGCACCATACAAAGATAATCTGTTTTATCCATTCCCTCACCTCCTTGTTCTTATGTTATCAAAAAGGAAAAAAATATTCTTGACTATTCTTGTTATAATTATAAATCTTATAGATTACAAAATTGTACTTATTGCTATGTTAAGATGCTCCTTTATTACCAGCTGCTATATCTTAAATTCCTAGTTTTATTAATTTTAGCATATATTAGATTATAATACCACATAACATGGATACACTCTAACTTCCCCTCTTAATGGGCCAATGAACAACTGTAAAATTGAAGATGAAAATGAGAGTTGAATTATTTGACAATAATCTGGAAAAACAGATATAATAAAGCTGATTAGGGAAGGTATATACTGAATGTTACTCTATAACATAGTGGTAGAAGAAGGAGCGGAATTCATATGAAGACAGGTGATTCAAATCGGATTACGAGAGAGTATTTTGAGAGTATTTTGTTGGAAATGAGACATATTGGCGCGCAGAAGCCACAGACAGTAGTTACATATTTGGGGGAAACATTTGCAACACCGGTTGCTACAGCAGCATTATCTCATTTAGATGGTACCTGTGAGAATGGTATGGAGAAGATGGCAGAAGGTGCACTGATGGCTGGTGCGGTATGCTTCTCCGGCATGGCTGAAAGAGAAGAACTGGAGCGCATGTGTTCTACCGGTGCAAAGGTAATCAAGATTATCAAGCCCCATGCTAACAATGAGAAGGTTATGGAGAAAATACGTGAAGCAGAAGAATGTGGCGCATTTGCCATCGGTATGGATATAGACCATGCCATGAATAGTAATGGAGAGTATGATTGTGTTTGCGGATTGGACATGCGTCCCAAGTCCTTTGAGGAACTCAAGGCGTTTATTGAAAGCACTAAGTTACCTTTTATTATCAAGGGTGTCTTAAGTGAAAGAGATGCCAAGCTGGCACTTGCTGCAGGCGCAAAAGGGATTATCATATCCCATCATCATGGCATCATGGATTATGCCATCCCTCCATTAATGGTATTACCACGTATTGCAAAGCTGGTAAAGGGAAGTATGCATATCTGGGTGGATTGCTGTGTAGAAAGTGGCATGGATGTTTTCAAAGCACTGGCGCTGGGCGCTGATGGTGTATGCGTGGGACGTGCCATTATGTCTCCTTTGAAGGAGCATGGCGCCAAAGGCGTGTGTGACACATTACAAGGACTCAATAGAGAATTATGTGGTGCTATGGCCAGAACAGGCTTTGCGAATGTAGAGGATATTAATGACACCGTGATTTGGAGGAAAGACCTATGAGATTAGGTGGAGAGGTGAAAAGAGGATATGCAAATCCAGAAGAGTGGATGGCATTGGTGAAGGAAATGCGTTATAGTACAGTTCATGCTCCTGTGGATTATAGATCAAGTAGTGAAGATAGGAAAGCATATGTAGATTGTGCTAAGGCAAATGATATCATGATCGGAGAAGTTGGGGTGTGGCGTAATACCTTATCCTTAGATGAGGAGGAGCGCAAACAGGCTGTGGCTTATGCTAAGGAGCAGCTGGCATTGGCAGAGGAACTGGGAGCACGCTGCTGTGTGAATATTGTAGGTAACAGAGGTCCCATCTGGGATGGTTTCAGCGAGGCCAATTATCACCCGGATACCTACTCCATGATTGTAGATATGGTAAGAGATATCATCGATGGGGTGAAACCAAAACACACCTTTTACACCTTAGAGCCTATGCCATGGATGGTCCCGGATTCTCCAGAACAGTACCTGCAGCTACTGAAGGATGTCAACAGAGCAAGCTTCGGTGTACATTTAGATTTTGTAAATATGATAAATTGCCCCAAACATTATGTGCAGAATCAGCAGTTCATTGCATCCTGTTTCGAATTGTTAGGGCCTTATATCAAGAGTATCCACGGTAAGGATGTACTGATGGAGCAGAAATATACCACAATCATTCATGAATTAATGCCTGGTAAAGGCATATTGGATTACAAGTATATCCTTCCTCTGGTGGAAAAACTGGGACCAGATACCCCATTCTTCATCGAGCATCTGCCTGATTGGGATGCCTATGTAGAGGCAGCCACTTATATCAGAGATTGTGCAGAATCCGTCGGCGTGAAGGTACTGGGATAGAATGCCTCTGACTGTTGCGTTTTGGAACAGCTGCTAATTTATTCTGATATGTCTGCTATTCGAAATAAAAATAAGGGTATAATCACGATGTACAGATGTGAATATACCCTTATTCCTGTATCCCAGAATAGGATTGAATCTTCAGTGAAACTCCACTTATTTATGGTTCGGTTCTCCGTATCGTGTCTAATGAATTTTACACTTTCATTCAAAGTTAACAACTACTCGACTTCCAAACTTCGTATCGGCAATATCTTGTTCTTAGAGGTACTCTTAAACTTTTTTGGTAACAATATTTCCATATCTATTCGGATGGATTGTTCACTTCCGCAATTAAGTTTTGAACTGCTTGTTCTAATGTCCCCTCCTGCTTCATCTGCTTTAAATATTTCATAAGTATATATAGTTGGATTGAAATACGACGTTCTGGAATATAAAAATTACAAAATTCTTCAAGTTTATCTGGAATCTCATTCACCTCATTTATGTGAATTGTTAACATCCTACTGACTAAACCATATTCCGATTTTCGAATATAATTTTGAAGTACACTAACATCTTCATCTAAATAGCTGATTCCAAAGTAATCTGGTTTTCCACCCCTCTCTAATAATCTGGCATATCCAATAAGCAATGTACTCATCTTTTTCTTTGATTGCTTTAATTGATAACTGCATTCCTCACAAAATTCCCGTTCCATTGCATATTGTATTAATTCATTAAAAGTCAACTCATCTTTTTTCTTGTTATAATATTGAGTTACTTTCTTTATATCAGCAAAATCAACAGACCCTGAACCAGATGGAGCAAATCTTCCTTTATTTGCTGCCGAATATTCCGCTTGTTTTCCTATAATGATACGCATATCTTTGGTCAAAACAATGGTGGATGCACCCAAAAAATTAGCTGATGGACTATAATCCATATCAATAAGCTGGTTTTCCTCATTACATAAGAGGCGTTTTCCTGAAAAACTTGCCCCTATATCACCAGGCAAAATAAATTCTTTATATACAATTTCATGACTGCACTGGCCTGCATAATACGACACTGGCTGTAATACCACTTTTTTATCCTGTAAGCGTATATGATTGGCTTGTCGAAGTAATTTACCATTAAACATTAACCTGGAATTACGAAAAGCATTTTTCATAATTGCAGGCACAAGCTCTTTAACATCATCAGGTAATTCATAGTTACGTTTGATCTGTATAATTTCAATTTTACTTCCTTTACGAAGTGTATCATTAAATTTTTTACTATCCAGATATAATTCATCATTATGTCCATTATGAAACCGTTTTACAGTAAATTCATCGTTCTTCTCTACAGTACTAAGTTTAATATTCTTTTGAATTAATTCTTTAATATCGGCACGACTAATTATTCTTGTTCCATTTGCTTTTCTCCAATATTGCATATAGATTGAAATAATTGTATACAGGGAAGAAATGAATACCACAAGAAAGCTGAACTTTTTTATCAAAACATTCGTATTATCAGTCACATCATGATCTAGTACTAATTTCATGATCTGTAATACAATCACTGAAATGGCTGAAATAATAGTTACAACAGCTGACTTAGTTACTCCAAGATGCATATATACACTCTGCATTCTTCCAACTGCTCGACGCAAATGAACATTTATCTTGGTTTTTTTTTCTTCTTTATTGTATTGTTGTATTTGATTTCTAAAATGGATCAATGCAACTGTCGCATCATCCGACTTCTTAAATCTAGGATACTGATTGCAGTATTCATCTTTGTTTTCCACCTTACGTAGCTTATCATACATATGCTCTAAGCTCTTATGTTCCACCTGGCTCCAGAAAGACGATATACTATCTGCCAATCCATATTTTTTATAGTAAACAGCAAACCCATCACTGCATACGATTATAGAATCAATAAATTGCTCGATGTTACCATTCTCTTGCTTTGAACACACCGCATCGCTGTATCGCTTCACATCAGCATGCTTTACGGCTTCCTCATCCAATCCTAAAATCCAATAACCTTCAGGTTTGTTACTATTTTTCAACCTGCGATTCGCTAGTAAAAGATTCTGAATCTTCTCTTGTTTCATAATCTCACTAATATGTATTTTCTGCTTCTGCTTTTCTTCTTTTAGCCTATTTACTACATCTTCATCCAATATCTCTACATTACTCTTGCCAAACTCATGCACTTTGCCATCACATGTTTTAATTAATATCGTGATATCTCCCAAGGAAAATACTTCAATCTCATTGTCCATTTTTCGAATTAATGCAATGGAAGCTGATGGCTGTAAAAGCCTTTGTTCTTCCATCGATAGAGTATCATCTATTCGTACCATTTCACAATATTCTTCCCTAATGGTTCGAATGCATTGAGTTACCAAATCTTCTGTCGAGATGACACTGTCAATATTCTCTTTAATCAACCTAGCAAATCTCTTTACAAACCACTGTGCCATGGAACTATATGTGCCACAGTCAGATACATTTTTATTCTCTAAACCAGTTGCCCCATCTAAGACAAGCACATAATTGTAATTGCTATACTCAATGATATCCTCATTGTAACTACCAAAATGTACAATTTCATTATTTATCTTTTTTCCAGCTTCACAAAGCACTTTTTTCACTCGCATCTGTATTGTACCTCTACTTATTTAATCTTTTATCATTATACTATACCATGGTCTAAATTTCCAATCCTATAGGTGGGGGTGAAATACATGAAGAGAATATATATGTGGGAACCTTGGTTTTTCATGTTCTTTGGGCTATTTCATTTACATAGAATATGGGGATTGGTTGACAGAACATCATATGCAGATTTCTGGCTTGGAATATTAGAGAATAAAGGTGTGTTTTATTTTTACAGCCTTTTATTCACACACTCAACTATTGTAATCCCAAGACTTCTTTTGTCTCATCATCTGGATATATAATCTCCTCAAATCTGATTCCGCACACTTTTGAGTCCTCACCCTCACCGTCTGTCCAGACTTCAACAAAATAAACATTCTCATTCTCGTATGATGGACGATAATAGAAATTAGTATTTGCAAGAAAATCCTGTCCAAAAAGTAATGGTTTCCATTCAGTAGATGGAATCATAATAGTTTTAAGTTCTCCGATGCTATCACCCATACAAAAGTCACCGATTACAGGAATGTTATCTATTGTCATGCCTCCTGTTACTAAGTTCCAGCTCATTACTTGCACGCTATATGCAGGCGAAGCAGAACTAAGCGAATTATTATCTGTGACAATTAAAAATTCAAAGTTACATCTTGAATTTCCAAACATTGCTGTTACAAAACTAGAATCTTTTTCGTATAAAGTAATATCGGTGCACATTTTGTTTATATCATAAAATGGCATATTAACCATGCTTAATATAGTTCTATTTCCCTTGCTATCAAATTCACCATAAGTACCAGGACTTTTTAATACAGTCTGAAGGCATGGGCTGGTATATTGACTCTGTGTATCGGTATATGCATATGCAACATCATTGATATATAGTGTATCATCTATTATTTCTATCTTAGACCCTCTGTATTTTACTCTTACAGGGCGCAGAACTACACCATCCGCGGTCTTATCTGCAATAACTACTGTCATGTAAATATCTCTATGATCTTGAAAACTCTGATTTTCTGTTGTGTTTTCCATGTAAAGACTTTCATACCATTTATTTCCTGCACTTAATACATAATAAACCTTTTCAACTTGACCATCACTATCTAAATCAGCTTCACTTGCACTATAAGACCCATCGCGATTTTCAAAATAGTAATCTATTTCATCAAATATTTCCTCTGAATTTCCTGCTACTCCAATATTAAGTACATTAGGGCAGTCAAATTCAACTGTATTTTCATAATCAAAAGAGATTCCATTAAGCTCTTTTATTTCTTTCCAATTGGTACCTTTCCATTGGTAGTAATGCGATTCCACATATTCCATCGTTGAATAATCTGTATTCCACAAGATAGTGTCATACCCCTTCATAATGCAAAACTGTGAACTTTCAGCTGCACCAGTTGGAGTGTACCCACGAAACTGATACCTTTTTTCATTAGAATCTGCTATGAACTGCGTATACATCCCATTATCTTCATCGGTAATTGCGTTAATTAACAATTCATTAGTTCCATCACCATCCGCATCATAGAGTGTATAATTAAGTTTCGATACGACTTGGTCTCTAAAACTCCATAATATAAAAGCATATTCTATATCACTAATACTTCCCATGTACAAATCAGAGTTGCTTTTTCCCTCATCTTGCGTGTCTGAGCTTGTATTGATTGGCTCCAGTACAGGTACTTGCTGGTTCTTCATCTCCGAAACTTCTTGCATCTTCTTAGTAATTTGCTCATTAGTTCCAAACGCTTCTTTTACTCTTTCTAGAACATCCTCTGCTTTATCATAATCACCGGTTTCTTCATACACTTGTGCAAGTACAATATAAGCAGCTACATTCTTCGGGTCAATCTGGATCGCATTCTCAAAGGCGATAATGGCTTCTTCATACTTCATTTCGGATAAATATTTCGCTCCCATAGAAAGCTGTTTTATCACTTTACATTCTGCAGATCCACCTTGTACTTTAATATTTAAAACAACAATTACAAGTAAAACAATTACAGCTACAATAATCCAAATCACTCTTTTTTTCTTAAATGAAGTTTGCATCTTGTTTCCTCCTCGAGGATAATTCTACAATTCTTGGGTTTTTGTTTAATTTACATTATATTCCAATTAAGAGGAGGGGTCAAGTTTTATTGCTCCGATTATCTTCATTCTACCCATCTCCCCACTCTTTCCTCAACGAAAAAAAGGATCAAGTATCTTAACTTGATCCTAATCCTTCTTGGTGAGTGCTCTCCTCATCATCTTTCAGTGGACGGGACTTGAACTCGTCAGCTTAATTTTCAGTATCTAATTTATTTCCCTGTTGGCTTTTCATACTTTCCCTAAGAACATCTAAATAAGATCTACTCTTCTAAGGACTTCCATGCAATATTAAAAGCCCTTCTCCATAAAGCTACATTTACGATTAACGCTACTGGAATATAGATATAGATTCCAAAAGTTACCCTCTTACAAAGATAATGTATGAAACACAAAATACCCAAAACAAGCATAAGTAAAATTACGCTTCCTTTATTTCCTTCCTGCCCTGGTTCAAAGGGACGCGTAAAAGGCAACTCTATTTTTAGTTTCTTAAAAGAAATGACTGTATAGATAAAAATATTTAAAAGTACCACGATTAAGTCTGGTATAATACGAACTCCAAATATCCAAGTAAAAATGATACCTTCTAAAACATATAGAGGTAGTAATAAGTTAACTAAAAAAGCTTTCAGAGTTCCTTTGAAAACAGGGGCTAATTCATGAATTGGCATAACCTTATAAATCCATGTCCCTTTATAATTGGCTGAATATCGCATCATCAAAATTACAGTAGGCAAGAACAACGCACAAAAGTAAATATTATAATATGCATTACTAGAAGCAATTTGATGAAAACCTCCATTTTGTATACTGGTAAAAAGAAAAATGAAGGGAAAAACAAACGCAAGTCCTAATGTAGGATATACGCGTAACTTAAATTCTCTTTCATACTTCACCATCTTGGTCGCAAATTGAAAAAATGTTATTTCTTCTTTGGTTGAACATACGATTGTTGCAATCCAAGTAATTATCTTTCCTTTCTTCTTTTTATTTTTACCGCTTTGGTTATTTAGTTTTTGTAGGTTTCTCTCAAAGACTGGGATCAACTTAATGTATAAGCAAATAGAAAGAACAGGAATAACCAACGCAAACACTGATAAGATGATGTAATGTATGTTTACATCCCTTCTAAGAAAAACCTCAAAAGGAGCGCCAAACCATGTAGGAATCACAAAGTACTGCCACCATCTAGGTTGAAATGTTACGTTCAAATCTATAAAATTAAACAATCGTCCGACTAACTGAAATCCTACTGTAATCGCTATAGATAACCCAATTTGTACATAATTTATCACATCTTTCAACTTTTCTCCATCAAAAAAACGTAATATTCCTAAGTACAACAACGCTGTTAATGCTACTATAAAAATATCTAGTAAAATGATTTCTATAATAAATAAAAGAAAAAATATAATTCCATGCCGTATGGTACCAACCACCAAAGCAGGGACAATCAACGCCATTGTAATGAAATATAAATAAACAACAATATGTATGATTTTGGCCATGTTTAACGTAATATTATTGACTGGCTTTGAAAGTATAAGATTCTTATCCCGAACGTCTAACAAAACCGAAGAAAAGTCAGAAATAAGAGACGTCATCACCATAAACATTGTGATGCCAAATACAAGGCTCATTTGGAAGATATAACTTTCATTCAGCATTACAAAAAAAACGTTAATAATTCCCATCAATGCATAAACCCATAGAGATTTCAGGAAGTTATTCTCCGTTTCTTTGTTTTTTTCTTTCACGTTTCCTACAACAGAAGGGGTCTTTCTTCCGTCCATAACAAATTTCACTTGAAGAATTCTTCGCATCAAATCATAATCTATTCCCATTTTTTCGAATATTTTTCGGAAGCGGTCTAATAATATAAACGTTTTAAACTCTTTCATATCGTCACTCCTCCGCAATAATAGATACAAACTCTTCTACTATTGACTGATGCTCATTAAACCCTGTCAGTTGATTAAAAATCTGCTCTAAAGACTCATCTTTTGATTTTCTCCTTAATTCTTCAAAACTTCCATCCGCTAAAATTTGACCATCCCTTAGTAAGATAATCCGATTACTTATTTTCTCTACAACATCCATAATATGAGAAGAATAAAAGATTGTCTTTCCTTGCTTTGCTAATGCCACTAGTAATTCTTTTACAAGAATGACGCTATTAGCATCCAAACCGCTTAATGGTTCATCTAAGAATAAGACATCTGGATTATGTAGTAAGCATGAAATTATCATTACCTTTTGCTTCATGCCTTTCGAGTATGACGACATTCTAGCATCTAACACCTCTTGGATACCAAAAAGTTTCATTAGTTTCACAGCTTTTTTTTCTGTTTGTTTTGAATCCTTACCATAAAGATCTCCGATAAACATCAAATACTCTCTCGCAGTAAGGGTGTCATAAATTTCACCACTTTCAGGTACATATCCGATTCTTTTCTTGTATTCAATATTACCATTACGCAATTCACTGCCAAAGATTTTAATATTTCCTGAATATCCTTCCAACAAGCCAAGCATAATCTTTATCGTAGTACTTTTCCCTGCTCCATTGGATCCAATGTAACCAATAATCTGACCAGGATAAACCTCAAGGTTAATTCCCTTTAGCACCTGTTTAGAGCCAAAGCTCATATGTAAATTATTAATGCTTATAACTGCTTCTTTCTTATTTTCCATTCAGTTCTCCATTTCTATAAACAATCTTTACAGAACGTTTCCACCCTCAAATGATTTGTAGTGATAACACCTTGCCTGCTGTTTTTTATTCATGTATGTATTATAATACTAGTTCCTTATATTGTCAAAATTTAGAAACCATTCAAAATAATCATTTAACAAAGCGTGAAGGAACTAGAACTTATCATATCATTAAGATTTTTACATAAAACTCAAACAGCTGTGTTCACACCTATCGCAAAACACATTTCCACTATATCCCATTATCGGTGTATAAAAATTTAGAACAGCCGTATCAAATCCTATCACCAATTTATTGCTATATTAATTATAAGATTGGTTCTTTTCGGACCTTGGAATCATTATAGGATTCTACAAGCTTTATTAATTGCAAAATATTGTTTATACATATCCTCTGAACTTAGTGCTTCAAAATATACATCCACTCCATTTTCTGCTACCACAGAATCAGCAACTACCATTCCTTCTGGAGACAGATATCTTAAATAAAACGAACTTATGTTTTTCTGAATATAATCGTCAGCTTAAGCTTTCATTCCAAGGTATGTTCTAGACATAGGAGTATACTATAACTCTAAAATAAAACAAATAGAGATGTATCCAAACTAGGAACATCTCCGTTGTACTAATCCTTTTAAAGTAAACTTCCCCTACTTATAATACGGTTCACCGAAACATAACTAAAGGAGAGTTTTACTATTTATTGTTCTAAAATTAGTCTATCTAAGAATAATTTTATTTTTTCAGTTGTACCTCTATCAAAATCTGTACTACTTTCTCTAATTGATATCACTTTTCTTAAGTTCGTAATAGCAGAATCCATCATACCAAGACAATACTCTTCACAGCTTAATCTATATTGAATAAAAACTGTTTCTGAGTGTTCTTCTCCATATATTGCAACATATTGTTGATAGATGTCAGTATAAATTTGATACGCTTCTTCATGATGATCCAACATACTTTTAACGGTCGCAACATTACAATGCACCTTTAATGTTTCTGGATGATTTTTACCTAATTTCTCATAAAAAGAATTATAGGTATCCATATAGATCTGCAATGCTTGATGAAATTTATGTAAGCCTACCAGTGCAGTAGCTTCATTATTATTTACTTTCAATATATCGTAATCACCATATTGCGGTAAATGAATCATAACTTCTTTCACTTTCTGATAACAATTAAAAGCATCCTCAAACTTGCCCAACTTATAATAAGCATTTCCTTGATTGTTAATAATCTTAACTTGGTTTATTATGTCTAAATCATTACCTTGCAATAATGCTTCACATAGTTGACAGGTTTGATCATATTGTTCTTTTGAGAATAATGCGACCGCCATATTGATTTTTGCTTTTGTGATAAACTCATTACTCATACTATGGTTAATAATAACTTTATCTAATTCAATTGCTTCATCAAATCTACCTACATAGAGTAATGCATTACTTCGTTCAGAAAGAAATAATAGACTACTTAAATCTGTGGTATCTGTTTTCTCAACTGTAATTTTATTAGATATCTCATAAGCTTTTGAATAATTTGCCTTTTTGATATAGTACTTTATCATAAAGGTATACATTAACAATTGAAAATCAGAGTATTCTATATTAACCATTTGCCGATCCATCATAGAAATGATTGTCTCAAACTCTACAGTAGAATTATCCTCAAGCAATTTTTCTAGTACGGATTCCATAAGCTCAGTAATCTTTTTCTTAAGTGTTAGGTCTTTCGTATGATTTAATTTTATAACAAAGGAATCAAAGTTAATTTTATCAGTCAAATCATGATCTAGCATTGTCTTACAATAAATATGAAAGATACGATCGGAACATTGTTCGATTAATAAATTCCAAACTTCTCTCGCTATATAAAAGACAGAATCCTCCGACCGTATGAGTGAACTTCCAAGAAGTTGCTCATATAATAATTCACTAAAATTAATCTCTGATTTTTCTACATACTTCAACATCAGTTCTTTATCCCATCTTTTTAAACATACTAAATGATAAAACAACTCCCTTTGTTCTAAACTAAAGTATTTTAATAGTCTTACAATGAGCATGTCTATAATTCCATTTGCATTTGATGATAAATCATTTATTGTTCCCGTCTTTTTGTATATGTCAATTAGCATATCAATTGAGAGTGGAACTCCTTGGGATTTAAGGTAAATTGATTTCATTACTTCTTCATCCGTAATATTTTGTTCCTTAATGTATAAAAATGTATCATTTAAAGAAAGAGGTCTTACTAACACCAAATCTAAGTTTTCATGATCCCAATTTGAATCATATTGACTCCATTTCAGACACTCACGGCCTGCAATCAACCATAAACACTTTGGTGTATGTCGAATTAGACCATGCTCTCCACGAAGCCATAAATCATTCATAAAGGGATTACCAAACGTCTGATTTTCATTTACCTCTAATTCATAAGTATCTAATATAAAGGTGAATGCCCTATTTTCTTTTTTCAGATTTTCTTCCATATCTTCGGAGAAAAAAGTTGGTAACAACTCCAATATTTGTGTTTCAGTATAGGTATCCAGCTCATTGATTAAAGATTTATAATTCCGATTCTTAAATATATTCTTAGAAAGATTAACCGATGAATCTAGCGCCTTGATCATTTTTATGGCAGTAGATACCATTGGGACATTATCTAAAAGATCTAAGATCGGCGACAATGATGGTTTATCATCTAAAAATGTACTATTTTGCGATGCTAGATACTTTGAAACGGTTTTCTTATTTTTCTTTTCATAAAACAATAATGCACATTCAAAGACAGGAAATTTATATTCATATCTTGTTGACAGATCCTCCTTTATTGAACACAAAATGTCCTTTGTATTCGTTCCCTTACTGAAATCATAATATGAGTATTTTCGTGTGTCATGGTTTAACACACCATGCTCAATCATATTACATAAACTTGTTTTACCGATACCACCTAAGCCATAGAAGTTTAGAACTCTAATATTGTCTGATTCAATTCTATCATCAATATATCGGTAATTTTCTTCAAACTTACTTGTATAGTCATCACGTATCATTAATTTTTTGTAGAATTTGAAATTATTATCTCTTTCTATCTTATATCCCATAATCTTCACCTATAATATATTTAGTGGCATAGTTTGTTCATTTATTTGTGGTAATTCACTATACATTCTCTGTTGCCTTATTATAGTTTGCTCACTTATTGATTCCCCACCTATTGATTCCTCCGAATCTAAGATCCTTTTGATTCTGAAGTACTCCTTAAGATCCACTTTATAATCTTTATGTAGGATATGAATTGCCTCTGAAAATGTAAATCTCTCAATTTTCATCTGGCTGCGCATAATAAAATAAATAGTCTCTTTGTCTACAAAATTAGAAATCAAAGAATTGATCATTGAATATGGCATTACTATAGCCAATTTTTGTGTATCATATCCTGTAAGAGTTTGAAATAAGAATCGTCCTAAAGCAAACATATCAATGGTTTGCTTATTTTCTTCAGTATATACATTCATAAGTGCAGCCCTATGTCGATCCGTTTGAATCTTCATATTATTCATAAAATTAGAGCAGCCAAAGTCGACAAGATAAACAAATCCATGTTCATTCATCATAATATTGGTTGGCTTAATATCATTATGAATAATGAATAATTCTTCATTTAGATACTTTAATATTTGACATACTTCTCTTACAACATATTGGATCATTTCTTTATCAATTAGATTATTAGTGATTAAATTCTCTAAATTAGATCCTGAAATGTATTCGGTCACAACGTAATGTTTTCCTTTATATTCAAAATAATCAAATACTTTTGGAATAAAAGGATAGTCTATATTTGATAATATTTCAACTTCATTCTTGATAAAAGTCTCTATACCTGACACTTTAACAAAACATAAGGAATTCGTTTTAATATTTCTTGCTTTATAACACACTCCTAAAGAAGTCGTATGTATTTGCTCTATTAAATCATAATCTCTTATTCTCTCCATCTCACCCTCCCTTAATCATTTCGTATTTACCGCTCGTTCCTTGACATTGTCATAAAAAGCATAGCAAACATTATTTCCTCCCCCCTCAGCTGTAAAAAGCCAATCAAGGTTTGCATTCCTTCGTAAAGAATGCTTAGCCCCCGTCGATGGTAATAGCTTTATATTTAGAGTTCATTTTCTTACTTTAATTTCTCAAGTTCCTACCTCAATTATCGTACTTTCTGCATTAATTCTAGTTCATCTTATAGTTTCTTTATATTAATCCCTTAATTGTATAATATTCATTAAAATATTAATTTTAGTATTCTAGGCTCATTTTCTTACAAATTCTGAGCAACTTTACCATATATCTATTATATTTGATTTATTTATAACATACAACTAATATAAAAAAGGTTCACCACATCGTGTCTAAAGGAGAGTTTCACAATTATTAACTTTCGTTTGATTATTGTCTAAACTCATCTTCTTGGGATATAATTTATATTAGATCATATATCAAGCATGAGAACCATCCTCCCCTTCATAAGTTAGTTTTTATTTCTTGTCACGAAAATTCTTATCATCTTAATATGAAAGGATATTGAATACTAACAACAGCAGTGTTAGTACCTCAATAATGGTCACACGAATCACCTCCTGAAGATTTTATTTCCCCTGAGGTTTTTCACACTTAATCTCATGCTTGACTCTTTTATTATATAGGAATTCAACTTTTTTTCCCCAATGTACTTTATCGCACCTTTTTACATATATCTCATAATTAGTCTATCTAGCTACAATACGAACTAACCAATGTCACTTTTATGTAATGGATCATGTAAGATGACGCAGATTTGTCGCGTAAATTCACACATAACAATTTACATATACTCGCTAAAATTTATTATCCGATTCTGCTCATACTCGATAAAATCCAAACACTTCTTTATTTCTTTCTCATTACTTCCTGCTTTCTTAAGTCTTTCTGCACTGTTCCACCATAATGGCTTTATACATTTATAAAGTAAAGGTGCAGCTTTCTTTTCAAGTTCACTAAATTTATATACTTCACTTATAATGGGTAGTGCATTCTTAATGCTTGTAGCAAAGAAATCATCATTCCAAAACACATCATTATCACCCCTACATACATTTGTTTCAATGCTGATAGGATTCTCTTTTCTAAATAGAAGTGCAATTTCTTTTTTGTCCATGATATTCTCCAATATATTGTGGTGTCCTATATCATCAATTATCCTTGTTTGATTTATTGTACTACCTCATTTTACTCTCTTAAATATACATCAAATATAAGCCACACCATATTCTTCCATCAAATTATCACCTTAACAATAATAAATAACCGTACTTAATCCGATGTCACAAATATACACACGCTTTTTATAGATTTTGTCAAATAAGCCAATATATCTTATAAATCTTGATATATTGGCTTATTTACAAACATTTAGCTTATATTATATGTTCATATTATCCTTTTCCAGTAAATCTCTCCCCTACTTATGATACGGTTCACCGCAGCATACTGAAAGGAGAGTTTTCCTATTTTTTTCTACTAAATCTTCAACTTTATAATCAGTATATATTGTTTATCAAAGATATTTTTATTACTTCAGTGCCTTTGAAAGAAAATCTTTCAAGATATTTTTGAGATAGTCATGTGGTTGAGTATTAACGCCTGCTATAGCCTCAAATAATACTGTATTATCT
>JAEZKD010000113.1 GCA_023415655.1 Bacillota bacterium
GTAAGTATATTTTGACCGAGCCATATCTGGATACTATAACAGGAGAAGCAGTTGTAACGATAGCGACACCAATCGAGAAAAATGGTCAGGTGTTCGGAGTAGCAGGTATAGATGTCTCTTTGCGAGAGGTTGCAATAGCTATGAAGAAACATACGATTGGAGATAAGGGATTCTCTATTCTATTATCTGCTAATGGAAATGTGGTATATGCTCCGACAGAGGAAATTTTGATGATGAATGTTGCAGCATTAAATGTAAATCAGGAAGCAATAGATGCGGTAAACAATAAAGTTGAGCAGAGTATGAAAATCACTTTTAGCAAAGAGAAGGAATATGGTACGTTTGCTTTAGTAGGAAATACAGGGTATATGGTATTAAGCGTATTACCATATGCAGAATATTACAGATCGATAGTGATATCATTAGTAGCTATTATTATAATGGCAGCAGTTGGAAGTGGGGCAATTTTACTTAACATCAAACGTAACGCACAGAAGATTAGTAAACCGATTGTTACCTTGAATGGCATTACTCAGAGATTGGCAGAGGGAGATTTGGATGTAGATGTTTCAGTAACAGCAGATAATGAGATTGGGGAGTTGTCAGAGTCTATTAGAAAAACAGTAGGTAGATTAAAAGAATATATTGTTTACATAGAAGAGATATCGAATGTATTAAAAGAGATGGCAGATGGAAAACTACGAATAGTTTTGAAGAATGATTATAAGGGTGAATTCAGACTATTAAAGGATGCTATGGAAAATATTTCGGAATCCATGACAAAAGTAATTCTTAAGATTCACGAAGGCGCAAATCATGTAGCATCAGGCTCAGATGAATTAGCAAATGTGTCACAATCATTGGCTGAGGGTGCAACAACACAGGCAGTGGCAGTACATAGCTTGGCAGATATTGCAAATAAAATTGTAGAATCTGTGGAAGAGAATCGTACAAATGCGGAATCAGCAGCAAATGAGATGAATCAATTGACCACAATGATGAAACAGAATCAGATGCAGATGGATGAAATGATGGAAGCAATGGTAAAAATTCAGGCTACGTCACAAGAGGTAGTAGGTATCATTCAGACAATTGAAGAAATTGCACAACAGACGAATTTACTTTCACTAAATGCATCGATTGAGGCAGCTAGAGCAGGTGAATCAGGAAGAGGATTTGCAGTTGTTGCGGGTGAAATCGGGAAATTGGCAGATAATAGTTCTTCGGCAGCAAGTACTACAAAGCAGTTGATAGAGGTTTCTATGCAGCAGATTGAAAAGGGAAATCAGTTGGCAGGTCATGTGTTAGATTCGTTAAAGAAGGCTGTAGAAGCGTTTGCCCAGGTAGACAAAATGATGGAACAGACTGTAAAGCTGGCAGTTGCTCAGGCAAATGATATACAAACAATTCGTAAAGGTGTGGATGAATTATCTCAGGGTGTGGTTGATAATTCTGCGATTGCAGAGGAAGGCTCTGCAACATCACAGGAGTTAGCGGCACAAGCAATGAGTCTGAAAGAATTGATAGATAGGTTTGAATGCTAGCTCTTTTGGAGAGGATGAGAAAAATCTTAGTGTAAGCTGATGTATTGTTATTCCAACGATGAAGAGCTTAGATAAATAAAATCAGTGTTTATGTAGGTTTAAGAAAATAAAGGTCAAGATTTACGACTAATATAGAGGTGTTATTATAAGATCTAAGGGCTTCGAAACCTTTCATTAACAAAGGAATAAATTACAGAGGCTTTCATCTCCGTTTGCAATATGGATATGGAAAATGAGGTCAGCGATTTGTCTGCCATTGAACAACGTCGTTTGTGATGCAATAATCCTTGTTTTTAGCATCACAAACGACGTTCATTCGTGACAGGAAAGGAGTCGTTTGTGGTGCTTTTCTTTCTCCCCTTTTAATCTATGTAAGTACATGCAAAAACTCAAAAAACACAAGGCTTGATCGAGCGAATGAAGAAAACCAAACTTACAACGTGAATGTCAAAGAAAGGTTGTTCTCTAATAATATACCCACTATTTTATGGTATTTCCTTTTACCTTGCTTCCCTTGGAGGAATTGATATTAATTTCCTGATTCTTCTTACAGCTTGTTATTTTATTTTTTGTTATTACCGCATCGTCAGCTTGGTAAACAAAGATACCACGGTTATTCATATTGGATTTCTTAGATCCTGCAATCACATTCTCTGTAATAATTGATTTATTGCTTTGATGGTTAATCGAGATTGCGTTGTCCATTGAGTTACTAATTGTATTTGCTTTTATCGTACAGCTTGTGCTTTGATTGTATAGAAAGATTCCATTCTTCGCAGCATTTTTTACTGTATTCTTATATATCAAAACCTTTGAAGAGTTAGAAACTCCGATTCCACCATCATTTGAACCTGTTTTCCCTGCATTTTTAATTTTATTCTTCTGAACAATTCCTTCCTTGCATCCAGCATCCAAATAAATTGCATGTTTCATTGTTTTGCTAATGTTATTTCCTTCGATATTGACTTTTGGAGCATTTTTTACATACATCCCATGTCGATTTGCTGTTGCTATCACATTGTTTTGAATGCGAAATATTTTCTTAGAACTTTTATCTGCATTTACATGGATTGCATCCTGACTTCCTGATGAAGTAACGGCATTAATTTTGTTATCAGTAATTGTTGCAGAGCCCACCTGGTAAGCAAAGATACCGTGGAGCTTGTAGTTTGTAACCTGATTGAGTGTTACAGTGGCATCATTACTCTGTTGATAGAGACCTATTCCATTTTCACCAGCTCCTACGATGATATTGTTCGTAATACTGCAGGAAGTACTTTGATTATAGAGAAAGACTCCATTTTTCGCTGGGTTTGTAACTGTATTCGAGATAATAGACAGTTTATTGGAGTTTAATACACCGATACCGCCTTCTGTACTTCCCTTTTCTCCAGCGTTCTCAATCTTATTATTGCTAACTTCAGATTTATCACATCCATTGATCAGATAGATTGCGTTCTTTTTGGTATCAGATATCATGCTGTTTGTTACTACAGCTTCTGGTGCTTCTTCTATAAAGATTCCATAGCGTCCCATTGTATGAATACGATTAGAATCACATAACACTCCTGTCAAAGGTCTTTCTTTACTACCAATAATACGAATCGCATCTCCCCATAAAGTAGATTTTCCTACCTTAAATGGGGCTATCTCTGAAATTTCATTGTTACGAATGGTAATGAAATAATTCTCAGGTATTTCCTCTGTTTGGGTGGTTTTCAATGGGGTCAAGTAATGTTCTTCCTCGTTATCAATCGCTGTATATACAAGGATTCCTAATGCTCCTTTGTAGATACTATTTCCTTCGATGGTGAGATTCTGATAATTATAGGCTTTTATTCCTGCTTCTTTTAGATCATGAAGCTGATTATTCGAAATATTAATATTTTTATGGTAAACTCCTTGAATCGATGTATGGGAACCAATTCCTCTTGGATAATCATAAATTTCACAGTTTGTTATTTGTATATTATCACATACAAAGTCATCATAAACTAAAGATTTTGATTGCAACGAAGGAACAACCGCATTATCATGAACAATGTCAAGATGAATGGCTTCTTTTAACATTGTTCCACGATATCCAAATAGTCTGCAATCATCGATACTTGCATTTCGAACTCCAGCCAGAGTTATAAGGTGACTTCCGTTTGGTACGTTACAAATAATCGATTCTCTTATAACTACATTGGAAGCATGGATAAAACGAAAGCTTTCTGAGCCGATATTTGAATCCCACACTTTTGATGCATCCCAAATTCCACCGGTTATCGATATATTGACTGTTGTATTATATCCACCTGCATCCTTTGATAAATCATTGGCAAGTATTGCTCCCTTGGTATGATTTCTCATTAATTTTGCATTTGGATCTGCTATGATTGAAGTATTGGAATAGATACGTAACTCTTTGACTAGATTATAAGTTCCTTCTGGAATGTTAACAATCAGATTGTAGTTTCCTTCCTTATTTAAATCCAGCAAATTTTGAAGTTCAGCAGAAGTACAATTGGCAGTAGCGGTAACCTCCTTCGTTGTAACTGCTGCCTTAGCTGTTGTATCTCCTCCAATTACTACCATAACAAACAACATCATTAGCAAGCCAAAAAGACCAAAACACACTTTTTTTACCTTTCGTATCATTTTACTCATTCTCTTCCTCCTTATGTAATTAAATCTGAAGCATTGTTTTATAACTCCGAATTCTGAGCTTATTATACTTGATTTATTCCTATATGCCTACTAATTTCTGAGCTTTTACTCTCTTGGTATTTGTATCGGAGAATGGGAATTTAGGCATTCCGGTTATACGGAGACGTTTTTTCTATGGAAAAATGATGAGAGAGAGGATATAATAGTTACTTAAGAATGTAGAAAAATAGTAGAAGGATAAATCAACATGAAAGTAATGTTTTATAAAAATTATAATGGCAGAGTAGAATATTCAGAAGCAAATAAATATTTTTTTGAGGGGTAAAGTTAGATGAGGGAAATAATAAGAGCAAATGTTAAAGACGGAATTGAAATTGTACAGGAAGAAGAGAATGTCATATATATTAAAGGTGGAGATTTCTCTGTGAGAAGATATCGTGATAATTGCTATGGTTTTTCGAGTCAATACCTGTCATGGGAAAATGCATCTTATGCGTATGCCGAGAAGGGAAAAGAGGAAATAAACGATTATTTGTTGTATCGCGCATTACAAGAAGATAGAAAACTGTGCGTAAGTTTTTACACAAAAGATGCAGCTAGAATAAAGAAAGTTTTTTCTGATAGGAAGAAATATGATTATTTTGAGAAAACAGTAAAGAGTGAAGAACATAGAGGATTTTCGTATGTGTTTGTTACAAAAAAAAGATGTTTAAATGCTTATTATAATATGGAAAAGATAGAAGATATCTATCAAAGAGAGGCTTTTTCTGTTAACAGATTAATGAATTTTGAGGATATACCGCTAATAAATTTTTTTAACGGGAAACTTGTGGATTCATGCTATGGAGTGGAATTCGATACATACTTAGATACAGAAAATCCAGAAAGTGACAAGGTGTTAAATGCTTTTGGTAGAGAAGAGACGATAATAGTTACGGGGCTTCTCTATGGATATCCAATTGAAATGACAATGGCAATGTTAGCGTGCTTATGTCAACGTCGAATATAAAGAATAACGATAATCTTGGTAAGATTTGCGTAATGAAAAGATTTGATAATTACAAATTAGTGCCGCGGTTTTATGACTACCTTTTTAGGAATAATATTTCCGGAGAAGCATATTACAGTCATATGCTAAACTTCAGTGTATGGAAGTTGGAGAAACAGAAAGTTGACAACCAAACAATAATTTAACCAAAACCTCGGAAATGCCCGTAAACTTAAGCATTTCCGGGTAAAAAGGAGCAAACAATTACTATGATAAAAGTATTATTCGTCTGCCACGGCAACATCTGTAGAAGCCCAATGGCAGAATTCGTATTCAAAGACATGGTAAAAAATCTTGGAATTGCAGATCAATTCATAATAGCATCTGCAGCAACAAGCACAGAAGAGATAGGGAATTCAGTTCACCCTGGAACCAAAGCAAAATTAAGAGAACATGGAATCTCTTGCGAAGGAAAAACGGCGATCCAATTAAGAAAGCAGGATTACGATTACTATGATTATCTGATTGGGATGGATCATTATAATATCAAAAATATGGAACGTATGCTCGGCAGAAAAGATAAAATACATTTGCTATTAGAGTTTGCGGGATCTTTGAGTTCAATCTCGGATCCTTGGTATACACATGATTTTGACGCAACTTATCGAGATGTGTTAGCAGGTTGTAAGGGATTTCTGAATCACTTAAGAAGCGAAGGGTTAATTAATATAGGATAATAGTATTGACAGCTAGCAAACGCTAG
>JAEZKD010000157.1 GCA_023415655.1 Bacillota bacterium
CAGGTGGGCTTCAAGGCCGACGACGACGAAGAAACCACCCGCACACAGCTTGTTATCGGTGATGTAAACGCTTATGATGTTACTGAAAAAAACGGTGAAGCGTATTTGGTTCAGGCTTCCCTGCTGCCAGAAATTACGCTGTCAAGCAGTGCAGGCTCACCGGTTGAGGCTTTCACGGGGAATGAAACGAATATCCCTTTTTGGGCTGTGAACATTCCGGATCCAAACTTACTGATCGAGAATATATCCGAAATCTTGTCCGACTTGTCTGGTTATGGTGTGGAGAAAAAGGGGAATTATGGCCTGTCATCCATAGCAACGGCGAGAAAAGCGCAGATCTATACTGTGCCTAAAAATGAACCTGAGCCTCTTCGCAAAGCATTTTCTAAGTTCGCCGAAAAAATGAACTGGCCGGAAGCTGTACGCCTGTTCTCAACCCTTAAGAATACCGGAGATGTAACAATCACACTATACCAGACCGCTGAAGGGGATAATATTGCCCTTGGTGTTAAGGGGAACTTATCGTTTGAAGATGTCTCCCCACGTGAGATTAACTTTTTATGGGTGTTTCGAAACGATGAAAAGAACAGCATTCATACCTTGAGTTTGAAAGCACCAGGGGCAGAGAGTTCTGATTATTTGACTGTAACAGGTAATATGAAGATGGAAAGCAAACCTGATAAGAACACCCTTCTTTTTGAACTTGACATCAAAAGCAGGCGAAGCAAGGTGTCCAAATATGAGCAGTGGAACGGCAGACTGGATTGTCTGATGGCAGAGGATAACCAACGCCTGGAAGGGGAGATCAAGCAAACCGTATCAAGTGCGAATGATACCGACGATATTCTTACCATTAAACCAAGCCTACTGGCATATATGGTAAACGGAGAGGTATCTGTTAAGGGAAATGTCCGCATCAGTTCAAGCAGGAACAAGGTTGATTTGACCGATGTTACCATATCGCTAGTAGCTGATCATAATGCTGATTTTCCTTGGCAGGATACAAATAGCTTGTTATCTTTGGATGAAATGAGTGATCATGAAGCCTCACAGCTTTTCGGTAAAGCGCAGGAGGCGGCTGTTAAAGCAATTTGGCAGGCAGTTTTGACACTGCCACAGGAGAGTTTGAAGCTTATTACAAAAGAGATGTCCCAAGAGGACTGGGAACGCATTTACCAAGCAGTCTACCAGGTTGGCCAATGATTGGGGAGGGATGAACCGTGAAAAAGCGTTTGATAGGGCTGATGTCTGCCGTGCTCCTGGCTGTATTGCCAATCTTTGCATCTTTTGCTGCCGCTGAATCCGCGCTATTGCAAAAAATGCAAAAGCAGTTAAATGCAGGTTCAGGTTTTAAAGGAACGGTAAGCATAACCGGTTTGGAAAGCATCAGCGACCTGAATGCTGATATACGGTATGTGCTTCAAAAAGCCCAAAGCCAGCTCCTTATTCAACTCAAAAGCGGTCAGGATGAGCTTGTGAATACTGCGCTTTATCAGCAAGTGGAACATGTTGTCATGGATGCAGGCTTAGCTTCTGGCAAGCTGTATGGCCTTCCTGGCGGCATTGAATCCCTCTTTGGCCATTTGATGGCTGGTGAAAATGGCGGATGGCCTATTCCTGCCTATTCGGCGATTGCGAGTATATTCAAGCAGGAGGCTGAAACAGACACGGCAAAGCTGTCTGAGGCGGCTGCTCCTTATATAACCAAGGTAGACTTGTGGATGCAAGGGTTTGCTGATCTACCCTTGCTGGAAAAGGATGAGCTTGGAAACTCTGTAATGAATGTGTCTTACAAGATTCCTGCTGCTGCAATGAAGGCTCAGATCAAACAGCTGCTGGTTGATCTGCTGGCGGACGAGGAATTGCTTCTGCTTCTGTGGTCTAAAATGTCACAAGAACAAGCAGATCTTTACTTGAACCCTGCGCTGAAAAGCTTTTATTTTCAAGCAATTGATGCATTGCCGCTCAGTGATTCTGTCACCATGAAACGCTGTGTATCCACCGCAGGAGAGCATATCGAAACTACCGTCACGCTGCCGCTTGCAGGCTTAAATGGCGGCCTGAACAGTTTTGTTTACACCAGCAAAACGGTAGATGGAAGCGATTTAGCGGAGATAACCCTGGAAAGCGATGATGCTGAATATTATTTCAGTGTTCAAAAGGGTGCCGCTACGCATGAAGATACGCAAGTCTGGCAGGGGAGGATCGGCTATCAGCCTGCAAAAGAGGCTGACTGGCAGGTGGAATCATCAGATTCTAAGACCACAAAAAAAGCATTGGCTGCTTCCTACATAGCGGAGTTTACATCGCAGCTGACAGAGGATGCAGAGGGTAAGCTCAAGGAGCTTTATGCGCTGACGCTGGCGCTTACGCCTGATTATGCAAGTCCTGATCAAGTGACTACTGAGGGCATTCAAGCACAGTATCTTTTGACGGAGCCGGCTAGTATTACAGCTTCCTTGTCTTTGCTAAGCGGGCAGGCTCGCAATGCTGCCACATATGTAGATGCTCAGATCCAATACGCCGGTGGTAAAGACAATTGGACACTGGATGCTCAGGGTAAAACAGCTCCGCCGTGGAGTTTTGAGCCGGTGGATATCAATGCATCTGTGGATGTAAGCAAGATGACAGATGATCAGGTAAACTCAGCTATCACTGAGATCGTCAGCCAGCCAGGGGTTGTAAAGCTTCTGCTGATGCTTTTACCGGCGGATATAGAACTGCCAGGTACAGTAGGCTAATCATAATAGAAATTGCCCCCCTGCATGCTGCAAGGGGGCTAATTTTTTATCTTAGTACTTGGCGTACCTGTTTGGCAATGATGGCGGCACCTGCTGCTTTTACCAAATCAAGCGGCAGAAAAGAAAGGAAGTAGCCAGTCATCAGTGTGCTGAACGCCACTGGCTTTGCCTGATACACATAGGATAAAAATGCAACATACGGGAGTGCAATCATATATACAGCCAGTACTCCGACTGTTGCTGCAAGCATATATGCAAACCTTTTCCCATATAGTTTCCTCAGTACAAGAGACGTTACAAAGGCAGAAAATATGAAGCCAAGAAGATAACCAAAATTTGGTGTCAGCAATGTGTGCGGCCCGCCGCCTTGAGAAAAAACGGGGAACCCAAGCAGACCAAGCAAAACATAAGTGCTCAGTGCACCTGCGCTGTATACAGGCGGCAGCAGTAGTCCGGTAACCAGCAGAAAAAACACCTGGGTTGTGA
>JAEZKD010000161.1 GCA_023415655.1 Bacillota bacterium
GGTGAAGTGAAGTGGGAGACACGTAGGACAAGAGAATTATTTCTTTATCTAATTGGTCGTAACAGCTTTCCAACAACGAAGGAAGAGATGCTAAAAGATTTGTTTGATGATCGAAACGATAAAAATACAGTACATAATCTTTATATGACTCTTTATCGTCTGAAAAATTTAATCTATACTATGGATCCACAGAGTAAACAAATTAGGTTGACGCAAGACTATGCTCTAAAATTCGCAACGGGTGTCTGTGATTTTGCTGATTTTATGAGCTTTGCAAAAGAGAATTCCTATATTACAGAGAAGAATGCGAAACAAGCTGAGCAGGTGCTTGCCCTATATAAAGGTACTTTTCTGGAAAAGGAAAGCTTTGAATGGAGCAGTGATCCTACCTATGAAGCGGAGGTAGCCTATGAAAGAATTGCAATCGGTTTAAGTAAATACTTAATCGCTTCCTTACGATTATCAGAAGCCGAGCATATATTAACTACTTTGTTAATGCAGAATGAGTTATGTGAAGAAGCACATGTAGTGTTACTGGATCTAACGCTGCAAATAGGTAATAAAGAAGTTTACGTACAACGATATGAGCAATATGAATCTATTATGAAAAAACAATTGAAATTACAACCATCGGCTTTTTATCGAAAACAATATGAGAAAAGTAAATATCATTAAAAAAAACCGTTTTCCTTTGTGCTATAGGAAAGCGGTTTTTTTGGAAGTTTCCTAAGGGGGTAGCTAAGCTTTGTGATAGTTTGTGATAACACTATAGTAGCATTGGAATGGAGTATGACCATGAATGAAAGATCATAACTTCAGATAATTTACAATGGGATTAGAAGTAAGGAGGTATTATGCAAACAAAAAAGAAATGTTTTATCCTTCATAAGATATCTATTATGATGAGCCTAGTAATGATCCTCGAATTGGTAGCAAACTTCTCTGTAAAGACGGTACAAGCACAAGAGAAGTTAACGACATCACCTGTTTTTTCAGATGTACCTTTCACAGAAGCCTCGAAAGACAAAAGCCTACCCTCTAGTTCACAACAATCTTCACAAATAGAGCTGTTAGGGCTTTCCTCAGAGCAACCCTCTAGACTCTCAAGTAGTGGAAAAGAGGTTGATAAAAATAAGAATCCATTAGGTCCAGATACGGTAGTGATCAATCGCAATTATCAACTTGCATATACCTATGATGTTGCGAATCAGGATGAGCTTAATCTATATGATAACGTGATTGGACAGCCAAAGATTAGTTTTAATCATGAGATTGCATCCAATACCTCAGATTCTAATAGTTCCCTCCACAAAAAGGTAGTTGCTGTGGATGTGGATGGAAATGGGAGACAAGAGGTTGCTACGCTAGAACTAGTCTATGATACAAAGAATCAATCCTATTCGTTGCAGTTATTTCTATCTGATTATCAAAACCTGGAATCGAATGGGAAAGCGTTAACCTCAAAGAAATATATTGTAGATACATATCAGAAATATCCAGGGGAGGATATTACGTATGTAAATGATCCAATTCAATGTGCAGCTGGAGATTTTAATGAGGATGGTAAGGAGGAAATCGCTATTGCAATTGGCACCAAGCTATATTTATACAAAGTAACGATGTCATCCATTCAATCCTTATCATCCATTACTTATGCCTCCTTAATAGGAGATTTAGAGGCTCTAGATACGGATCAAGATTGCTTTCCAGAATTATGTGTTACAACAGATGCGAATCAAAGAGCAGCAACTCTAAATATCTATGATAAAACGGATCTATCCTCTTGTGATTATAGCATTGAACTTGCACTTGGTGATATGAAGTTATTAACTGCATCGGTAGATATGGGTGACTTATTCGGGGATGGTGAGAATACAATTGTCCTTGGGGGTAAATCACAGGTGACAAAAGGAAAATCTAGTAAAACAATTGGAGTGATCACTTCAATCAAATATCATTCTAAAGAAGATCAGTATGATAAGGAGATTACAAAGATTTACAGTATGCTTTCCGATTCGGATACTAGCTTTCAAGCGATTCGCAGTGCGTTTGATATCAAATGTGTTTCCTTAGCTACTCCAATTGCAGGAACGCCTGAATCCATTGTCTTTGGTGGATATATTTTTGATTATGATAAGCTTGAGAATAAGTTTCAACGTGCATCAATATCCTCGTATTCCAATGATAGCAGTGGAACGAAAAAAGGAAATAATGCAAAAAAGGCAGAGGACAACATTACAGATGTCAACCATGACAAGGATAAGACGTATATCTTAGAAACCATAGTCGGTAATTTTGATGGAAACACTTTAGGAAGAGAACAGATTCTATTGCTTCATTATAACCACTGGTATGACAAAGAAGTTGTTTATATCACTCAATGCTATCAAAAGGAAGATGGAACAATCACAGCAAATTTAAAGCAAATTTACGAAAAAAAGAAGAATATAGCCTATCCTTATCCATCGATAACTGAAGTGGATGTATTAAACCATAGCTCCAAGTTAAAGTTTCTACCAGAAGAAAGTGTCTTTGTATATTCAAA
Source organism: Bacillota bacterium (assembly GCA_023415655.1). Lineage (GTDB taxonomy): Bacteria > Bacillota > Clostridia > Lachnospirales > Lachnospiraceae > Lachnoclostridium. Next base: position 2,546 of record JAEZKD010000161.1, read on the forward strand.
CCCAATTGTGACAGCAGTATTAGGAGCGTCTCCTTATTATAAGGAACTGGAAGATATCACGACAGCATTAGGGAATGTAGATACAACCTTTGGAACTGGAGCTGAATCAGAACAATCCATTGAGCAAGGTACATCGGTGATGGCGGGGATTTCCTTTGGTTTTAATTTTGAAGTCTCCTTCCTATTTACAAAATTATTTGAATTAGAGATGGAAACCGAAATCAAGAGTTCCCTCACTTCTACTTACAGTACAGTAACTTCTGTTAGTAAAGATATCTCCTACAGCAATTACTATTCGGAGGATGCGGTGGTATTAACCGTGATTCCATATGATGTTTATGTATATGAGGCAACCGTTTGGAATGCATTACAATCCAGATATGAAACTGGGACGATTGTAATGCAGATTCCTTACACACCAATGACCTCTATGATGACTGTGGATAACTATAGAAAAGCAGCAGAGCAAATTCCAGATGCGCCAATGATTACTTCAGAGGTACTACAACATAACGCCGGAGATCCAAGGTCTTATCCTAGAACCAGTAAGGGGTTATCTAATGTTTCAGAAAAATCCATGTTAATGGCTGGGAAGGATGAGCAAAGTTCTTTCATCGGATCAGGGATTGGAAATAGTTCCGTAGAACAGTCCATTACAAGTAAAAATACTTCTAGTGTTTCCTATGACTTTGAGTTTACTGTGGAATCAAAGATTAGTCAAACCATTGGTGTTGTAAAAACAGGGGTTTCTGGTGGTTTTGGACTTTCTACGAATGTAATTATTCGAAGTTCTAAGTATACAACTCGTTCTGGAAGTGTTGCCAGTGTACCCTCCGCTTATAGTCAATACCAATTTAATTGGGCACTAGTTGCGTATGAATATAATCTAAAAGCAGGTGACGGTTATCAAAAATGTAATGTTATCAATTATATCTGTAAACCAGTCGGAAACGAATATCCACCAAAAGCGCCAGAGAATCTTTCGTTAGAGGCTCAAGGGTTAAACTTCAATAAGATTAGCTTTAAGGGAGCAGAAGGTGCTGCTGGTTATACCATTTTGCGATCCAATAGAAGTGATGAACCATATCAAGTACTTACGAGTGTTGCTGGTAAAGACAATACAACTTTTACGGATACCACAATTCAACCAAACCAAAATTATTATTACAAAGTAAAAGCTTATAATAGTAAACTTACTATCGCATCCAAGGAAATTATAGCACCGACACTACAAGTGGTTGAGCTACAAGTGAAAGAGCAACCGAAGCTTTCTTATGAGGAATTAGAAATTCTTGACCTTTCAGCACTTATACTTACGATGGTACTTAGTAATAATTCTAGCATCCAGGTTAATTATTCTGATTTTGATAAATACAACCTATCGACTAGTTTAGAGAATGGTATGGAGTTAGATGAAACCTATCATGGGTCGCCAATCACAATAAAATATTTACCAAATTTAGTTACAACTAATACGAATCGTTTGATGATAAAAGCAAATAATCCTTATCCGATAACGCTGAAGGTTAATTTTATGGTTGGTTCCACCTCGAAAGCATTGATACTCGTTCCAGGAAAACAACTAAAGGCTGTACTCACTATGGAGAATACAACAAAAGAGACAATATCTGCAGTTGTGACATTAGCACTTTATGATAGTGCTGGGACAATGGTGAATTATAAGACTACGAATCAGTCAATGAAGGCCAATGAAACGGTTCAACAAGATCTAACACTAACCTTGCCTTTCGATGTCACTGGTTATATGGCGAAGGTGTTTGTCTGGGATGGAACTAGCTTATCAAATAGCAATTTGATACCACTGACACAAGTAGTTCAGATACCAGAAAATTAAGTCATCTTATTGCCTAAGAAAACACGAAATCAAAATGAGAACTGTCAGAAAGGAGGGATGGATTTTGAAAAAATTGTGGTTTCTTTTATGTTTACTAAGTATAACGCTACTTCCAAAAGCAATCGTATTTGCTCAAACAATCACTGACGTAGAAGTAAAAATAAATGCTCAGAAGCTAGTAACCATTACTGGTAAGGTAACAGAGAAAAGTGGTCAAGGCATTCAGGTACGAGTCATAGATCCAAATGGTCTGATTGATTATGCTGGAAATATAGTGAGTAGCAAGGAAGGAACTTTTTCTTTGTCATATATGATGGTGAATCAAATCTTTGGAACCTATCAGGTAACAATCAATATGTTTGGCGAAACGATGCCATATAAAACGGAATTTACCTATGGTTTGAATCCAAGCTTGGAAGCATTGATGGTTAGTAATGGAACCTTTCATGAAACATTTGATTCAAACAGAACGGATTATAAAGTTACATTAGATGATAACTCATCAAAAATTCAAGTAATACCAGTAGCAAGTGAGACCACTTCAC
>JAEZKD010000223.1 GCA_023415655.1 Bacillota bacterium
AAATATGATTGAAAATAAATATTCACATGTTATTAAGGTTTTAACAGAGAAATATCAAGCTGAAATAATAGAAGAAGATATTTTTAATAATGAAATTCACGATGAGGCTGAGGACATTGACAAGAGCCTCATTAACTCATTAAATTTGTCAAAAATATCTTACGAGGAAATCTCAAATTTGAAAGTCAGCAAAATAAGCCTTTTTGAAGATGAAAACTGGGATTGGAGGCAAGAGGGAAGTCCAATATATAAGGACAAGACCTTCTTTTCATGGGATAAAAATGTAGCAGAAGGGATTTCACTGCTTCATAAGGAAAACTTTTATTTGCGTAGGCTGCTAAAAATAATTGCTTTTTATTTTCTCCCGCAAAATTCCTGTTTTCAACATATTAGCACTTTTACAACTTCTGAAAAACAATTACAATACCTACTTCAGCTTGGCAGGTTTCTTTTTCATCATAAAATATTTGTTGATACCAAAAACGACGGAACTTATGTTGGCACGACTTACTTGCAAAGAGAACACTTTTTGAATTATATGGAAAATGATTTAAAAGAGATAAACATAAAGTACACCTTTTCAAGACAGGTTAAAAATTGGAGGATGCTTTCAGAAAACAAATTGATTCCTGCAGAGTATAGGCTGGATTTTGACCCGTTTGAAGCGGAAGATTACAAAAAAATTGCATTTGAAATGCAACAGAATAAAGGAACATACTTACCAATATCTATTGATACATTATCCGTATTAGTACCAATTTGCATTGATTTCATTGAAAAATATTCGGGTGATATATTTGAGATTTACGATATACTTTGGCCCATCATTGCTGGCAATAGAACTCCTGAAGCCAGAAAATTCGATTGGAACAATGCGATAGATAAATTATCAAAGCTTGATTCTGAGGTATTTGATTTAAGCAAGTACAAATGCGAAGATAAAGATTTGAAGTTGAATACTGGAGCGGAGAGTAAATTATTAAATGCTATCTCCAACCACCCAAACTGGGTGAGAACCAACCCAATTTATCGTAAAAATTTTAGGACCTTTAAAAAAAATGAAGTATTAGAAATAGCCTGTAAATTAGGAATTGAATTGAATTTTTTCGAGAATTCAACCTATTATAACTTAATGGAAATAAAACATGACGTAGAATCTCTCGTGTCCGAATTAAGAAATGCATGCGTAGTAATTTTATTTTTGGTCACTGGAATGCGTTGTAGTGAAATGTATCTGCTCAAAACAAAGGACTGTTGGAATATTAAGGGGTCCGATGACAATTTTTATATTAGAATTGACGTATCAAAAACATCTGAAGCCTCATCTGGGGAACCAGTTGTGCTTCCAATACCCCAAATTGGATATAAAGCATTTGAATGTTTAAAAAAGCTTTCGGAAAAGGCTCGGACATATTACAAATCGGATAAACTGTTGCTCAATGTTACTACTTTTTTTGGAAAAGAAATTCGTGAATCTTCAATAAGACAATTCCTCAGCAGATGGTGCGAGAATATAGGCATAGAACACATACATCCTCACCAATTTCGTAAAACCATCGCTATGTTTGCAATATTTCAGAATCCTAATAATGTCGGTATAATCAAAAGGCTTTTTTCACATAAGAGTTTGGCTATGACACTTGCATACATCGTAAAACTACCTGGGATGAATGAAGAAATTAAGTTGGCTGCAATTGAACAAAACAAGCAACTTCTTGGTGAATTGCTTGAAGCCATTGACAAAGACTGTGTAGGCGGGAAAGCAGGAAATAGAATTAAAAAGGAATTGGGAGAATCCAAAATATTTAAATCTAAGCTTCATGACGATGGCTGGGAGAGCCTTGAACAGTATATAGAAATTTTGTTACAGGATGGATTAAAAATTCTACATCGCACATCTTTTGGAGCCATTTGCACTAATACTCACTCTGGATTAACACATTTGGGACCAGAAACATGTAACTGTAATGTCGTAGATTGCGACTGGGCTGTTTTCACAGAGGCGTCCATTGAGGATTTGAAAAACGATATAAAATTCCATCGGAAATTGCTTGAAAAAGATTGTACAGAGGAACAAAAGAGATTCTCTTCGACTTTAATAAAAAATTGTTTAGAAAGATTGTCCGAATTAAAGGGACGGGAATATGTGAGTATTCAATTTCCAGAATTAATAAATACGGGGGTATAGAATGGGAAGTAAAATATTGGGACACGAAGAAGCACTGAATATAGTGTACAGCGTTATTGCGGCATTAAGGAAAGAAGGAAAAACTAAAATCACTATCAGTGAAGTGGCAAGAATTTCTGGTGTCAGCCGTTCCACAATGAATTCCAAGAATACAGACTGGGTTGAAGTTCGTAATGTAATACAGACTAACGAGTTTTCGGAAAAAGTCAAACTGGCCTCAGATTCTATTCAAGAGCGAACTAAATGGCAAGTTGAAGCTGCCAGACTCAAAAAAGATTTACAGAATTGTCAGGAGCTTTTGGATGAACGGACTGAATTCGCTAATAAAGTGTATAAAAGGCTTCTGGATGAACTACATAAATATGTGTATAGGGCGAGAAAAGTGCCAGAGCACATGGACAGAGAATCAAAAAACCTTATTGAGCTTCATGAACTACGAAACCAGGTTGAATTCTATGAAGCTGAAATTCGAAGTTTAAAAGCAAACCAAACAAAAAACGGGACAGTAATACCGTTTGCAAAGAAAGAGGTTATATGCATATATGCAGAAACTCAGAAGGCTGATTTAAGTAATTTGGATTTTCTCGACTTAACAATGGATGCTCTATATAAGCTTGATGACTATTTTAGGAACCCACATCCTCCAAAAGTAGTTTACGTATTGTCTGGCAATTTTGGAAGTGGAAAATCGGCTTGGATTGCGGACCACTCTCCTTTATATGAAGGTATAAATATATATTTTGAAGGTACAAGCCATAGTAAAGTCATACGGCAACGAATTATTAAGCACATACGAAAATACAAGACCAGCTGTAAAATAATATGCGTCCGAATACTTTGCGATGTTGAAGAATGCTTAAAAAGAAATACTAATGATACCAGAGTTAGGTACAATAATGATGCTCCAATAGAAATAATCAATATTATTGGGGAAAACTTTGAGGAAATTACTGCTTCTGAAGGGTTCGATGAAATTATAGCTGTAGGAGGTAAGCATGTCTAATTCGGGAAGGGTCAAGGGCAAAGTGAATGTAGATAGATTTGATAAATTTGTCTTTCATCATAATCAGGAAAACGATTGGCAGAACTATATTAAGAAAAACGGAAAGTCGCTTAATAAGGAGCTGATTTGCAGTGAATGTGGCTTTGGTAAAAGTGCCATCTTTCAAAACCCAACGCTCAAAAATAGGGTTGAAGATTTAACACAAGACCTGATAAAAAAGGGCATTTTACTAAAACAGTTATCTGAACAATTCAAATTTGAGTACAAAGAGCAAGAAATATTCATAAGTGCTTTTGACAGAAAGGTTGTTGATTATATGAACAGTGCGGATAGACTTAAAGAAATAATCATATCCTGCTCACAAGAAATTGATAAATTACTACAGCCAGTGCTCAAAGATTAAGATATACGAATTCTGATGATAATATGGAGGTGGGATTATGATATTTATTGAAACAGATGGGTTAATAGATACAGAGCTGATGCCAAAAGGCAGTGTGCCACTATATCTCTCGGATGATTATGAGGTTTTAGAAGGACCTACCTATTGGGCTATGAAAATTGCTCAGAAGAGGTCTCGTAGCAAAGAAACTCTAAAAAATTATACTTCTATTTTGGCAAGATATTTACAATGGAGAGATGATAAAGGTTACAAAGCTGAAACCTGGCAGCTTGTTGATGAAGATATTATTAACGAGTATATAAGCCATCTTATAAAAATTAGGGACGAAAAAGGCAGACCAGACGATTCGTCGATAGAGTTTTATATATCCAGGTTACAGTCCTTTTATAAATGGGCAGGTGAAAATGGTTATAAGCAATATTGGAAGACGGACATGAATAAGGTAAAATACACATTAAAAGACAGGTCGATGGTAAATATGGAAATAGAGCTTGATGCCCAGTATTTTCATATACAAAATGGCAGACCTACCCACGTCAATATTGAAAAAGACAAGTTTGTTCATAGAGAAAACATATCTAAAATTATAAAATTATTCGATGATGAGGTTTATGCTTTTATGGCATTCATAATATGGGCAACAGCCTTACGACCGAAAGATTTGTTTCAGTTACCCTATAGAGGAACTGGTCTTAATGCGGGGCTCAAGCGTTACCAAGATGATGAGTTAGAGAAACTTACAGACATTTTGTTTGAATTCGAATCTAAGGGGAAACGGAGAAGTATTAAAATGCCAGCCTATTTGTGGACATCTATTTGTAGTTCATGGATGCCTAAAAGGGCGGAGCGGGCAGCATTATACTGTAAAAAGCATGGCGTGATGCCGCCAAATACAGCTTTATTCCTTACAAAAAAAGGAGATATTGTAACCCGAAAGATGCTGAGTGATAATTTCACAAAAGTCGCCCTGAAAGACGAATGTCATGAAAAGCGGCTTACCCCTAAAATGTTGAGGCATTCTTTTGCGACATATTTTGTATTCAATATGCTTAAAAAAAACAATTTACTGGGTAAAGCCTATGTATACAACGCAGTCATAGATGATGCATTGCGTGAATGGATGGGACATACTGACATTGCTATAACCTATAAGTACTATGTTCATCTTATTAATCGATACTTTCATAATGATTTATTAGATGATATACACGATGAGAAGAATAAGGAAATACTTAATGCCATTGCAACATTGTAATGATATTGATGATTAGAATAAACTATTGCGATTTAGCTAATTTATATCAGAAGCATTTTTCTTAAAAGTAATAGATGGAGGGGTCCCCAATTTTTGTGGTTCTTATACGTTAGCATAGTTTGCATAAAACTATGGTTTCTTACAAAATTAAAGAGCACAATTTTACTTTTAGATAATATAACACATAACACTTTTCGGTTTGTCCGTTTTTTCTTTATTAGGTACTCCTGAAGATATACATTAACCTCTTTCCTCCTCTGATTAATTTATACTATAATTTCTCAACATCAACGATATTTTTAGCAAACTCCTTGTTGCACATTTCGGACTTACGATGTTTGTAAAAAGTCATACAAACATAAGTATCAATTTGATAAAAAAGGTCATATGGAATTCAACAGATGTCGTACAATCACTATATTTCCAACATAAACACATTTATTTTCAAAATATTACTGAAAAACTATAATTTATAGGAAGTATGAGGTTTTATTGTTGTTGTGTACGAGTCGGATAGCGTAATATAACACTTGGTACAGTTGAGGTAATTATTATTATCGCTGTTCTAGTGGGAGTTGCTTTGCTCTTTAGAAAGAGGTTAATTACCTTTGTAAATGGCATTATAAACAATCTATTCCCTGATTCTTCATCTCTTGAGAACAATAGCGGATCTCAGGGACCCTCGCTTGGTAAATAATGCTATGACAAAAGGAAAGCAGATAATTAGGGGCAGTATAACTGTAGAGGCGATACTAACGTTTTC
>JAEZKD010000228.1 GCA_023415655.1 Bacillota bacterium
CCACAAATTCCAAAACAAACTAAAATCATTGGGACGATAGAAACCCCACTACCACGTAAGGTGGAAGCAAGTACTTCAATGGTTACATAGGTAATAAAGGTTGGAGCTAAGAATCTTAGTATTACAATCCCTTTTTGAATGACATCTGGATCGTCATTGAATAATCGAAATAACAGTGGAGAAGCAAAATATAAAAAGGTAGTAAGCACAAGGGTAATACCAAAGGCTAGAATTAAGCTGAGTCTTACACATTGTCGGATACGATCCATTCGATGGGCTCCATAATTTTGTCCGACAAAGGTAGCAATACTAATTCCAAGTGCACCAATCATCATCCAAAAGATGGCATCGATTTTACTATAGGCAGTCCAAGCAGCAATCATATCAGTACCATAATCATTCACAAAGGATTGAATGATAACGTTGGAAATAGCATACATACTCGATTGTAATCCAGCTGGCAATCCAAGATAGAAGATACGTTTTAGAACATAGGAGTCAAATTGTAGTTTTTTTACATAAAGTCGATAAGTATCTGTTGTAGTTAGTAGCTGTCGCAATACAAGAAAAGCGCTTAATACCTGTGATAATACGGTTGCTAGTGCAACACCAAAGATTGCCCAATCAAACATCGTAACAAAGATCAGATCTAGAACAATATTCGTAAAGGTAGAAAGAATCAAATAATATAAGGGACGTTTGGAATCCCCGGTTGCTCTTAAGATAGAAGAACCCATATTATAGATTAAATTAGGGATCATACCTAAAAAGTAGATTCGTATGTAGGTTAGAGAATAGTCTAAAATTTCTTTTGGAGTACCCATAGCTTTCATCACACTTGGTGCAAGTATAAGACCAAGTATCATTAAAAGCATTCCTCCAGTGATAGCAAGGGCTATTGCAGTATGTACAGAATCACTTAATTCCTTGTTTTTTTTACCACCATAATATTGAGCAATTACAACACTTGCCCCAGAGGAAAGCCCAGTAAAGAATCCGACTAACAGATTAATCAAGGTTCCAGTGGTCCCACCAACAGCGGCTAGTGCTTCTTTCCCTACAAATTGCCCAACGATAATAGCATCAGCGGTATTGTATAGTTGCTGAAAGAAAGTTCCGAATAGAATCGGAAAGAAAAAGAACATCAAAGCTTTTGCAATGCTTCCTTCGGTTATTTGATTCATTCTTCTTTGGTCTGTTTCCATAGTTGTGACTCCTATTTTATTGTATTTAATTTTGGGATATACGTAATTAACAAATGTTACGTCGTATCGCAGAATTACATTGTAGCACTAACATTTAGAATACACAATAAACAATTGATTGAATGTGAATCTATCTGTTGGTGGAAGTTGAATTTCTATTACTAATCATATATATTGATAGTATAGCAAGTCTTTGTAAGTTCAAAAGCTGCTTTCTAGACTATGATTTGAACTATTTAGCCAGATAAGGAGGTGAGGTCTTGACTTCCATGTACTTAGAATATTTTTGTAAAGATCTATCCTTTCCATTTTTAATACAACATGGACAACATGAAGAAGATATGTTTATACATACCCATGCAGATTTTAGTGAGTTAGTGATTGTAGTAAGTGGGAGTGCGATACATGTGGTAGGAAAGGAATCCTTTGCAATTCAAAAAGGAGATGTGTTTGTCATTAATCGAGGGACCTCACATGGTTATATCAATGCGGAGGGCTTTCAAATTTGTAATATCATGTTTCGACCAGAGGACTTATTTCAAGAGCCATTTGCATTCAATGCATCCGAGGGGTTTCAAGCATTGTTTGTGGTAGAACCTTATTTAACAAAGAAGAATCAATTTAAAAGTCGCTTGACGTTAGATGTGAAAGAGTTTGAAGTCGTTTATGATATCATTGAACAGATGCAAAAAGAATATGACCAAGCTTTGGTAGGCAATCAGGTAGCACTGCGTTCGATGTTTTACCTTCTTATTGTAAAGCTATCAAGAATATATACGTTTCCAGATAAAATCAAAGGATTTCAAGCGATTAATATTGCCAAATCAGTATCTTTTATTGAACAGCATTATAGTAATAAATTGACGTTGAAGCAGCTTGCAAAGATATCGTATATGTCAGAACGAAATTTTTCACGTGTGTTTGTAAATGCTTATGGTATGACACCATTTACTTATATTACGAATGTACGTTTAACCAATGCAAAGCGTTTGTTACAAACCAGTAACCTATCTATTTCTCTCATCTCAGAACAATGTGGATTTACGGAAAATAGTTTTTTTACTCGTTGTTTTCATAAGAAGTATGGATTATCTCCTAGTCAATATCGAAAAGCTAAGTGTGAATGAATGAGGCGTTCTTCAGAAAGATCGAACAACCTTATGAGTTCACACTTTTTTCACAGAAAAATTAGCACTCACCTATTGACAGTGCTAACAATGTATGTTATAGTACATATATAACAAATACAACAATTAAAACAATATAAAATAATTAAAGGAGGAATGACCTATGTATTTTCCAACCATATTTGAAGACAATTTTGTAGACCACTTATTTGACAATCTGTTTTCTTTCCCAAGTGAATTTCGAAAAGTACGTTCATCAACCATGAAAACAGATGTGAAAGATCTAGGGAATGACTATGAGATGGATATTGAATTACCTGGATATACAAAAGAGGACATTCAAGCTTCCTTAAAACAAGGCTACCTAACAATCAAAGCCTCCAAAAAAGAAGAAAAAGAGGAAAAAGATGAACAAGGTAGATATATTCGACAGGAACGTTATGAAGGACAGTGTTCACGAAGCTTCTATGTTGGGGAACATTTAAAGGAATCTGATATACAAGCAGGTTTTGAGAATGGTATCTTAAAATTGAAATTCCCAAAGAAAGAAGCAATACCAGAAATAACTCAAACCAAGTATATTCCAATTGAATAATGAAATCGACGGGAAGGTGCTATTGTACTTGTAAAAGGTGCAATGGCACCTTTTTAATTTATGACAAGTGAGACAGCTTGCTGGCTCATCTTGTTGTAGCTATTCAATCGTAGCTATTTAATTGCACCTATTTATTGAAGCTTTGGGGTTAAGAAATTTGTAAGAATTAATCATGAAAAATAATCTTCTTCAAAGTTTCATTCTATGGTATACTTATGTGGTACGCGAAAGAGATATCGCAAATTGTGGAGGAGATTATGTGGAATAAGATTCTGAAGATTAGTGTGCTAAGCCTAGGGTTGTTAGCGCTAACAAGCTGTTCAGCAAAACAAGGGGATACGAATGAAAAGACGGAAGAGGTTACACCAACTACTCAAGTTCAAGAGAATGAAGCAATCAAGGAAGAGAACAACGTTCCGGAAGGTGATTATGCAGAGAACGTAATTATTGCTTTGGATGCAGGGCATGGTGGTGGATATACAGGGGCATCCTATGATGGTAAGATAGAGAAGGATTTAACACTACAAGTAGCAACCTATGTAAAAGATTATCTTGAAGCAAATTATACTGGGATGGAAGTATATCTGGTACGTGACACGGATGCTGCGTTATCTTCGGATGTAGCCATGGATTTAGAGATGCGTGCAGAGTACGCAAAAAATGTGAATGCAGATTCTTTGGTTAGCTTACATTTTAATGCCTCTGAGAACCATAGTCAGGAAGGTGCAATGGTATTGATTAGTCATCGTGAAACAGTGACACAAGCAAGCCAGGACCTCGCGAATTCTATCTTAGATGAATTAGAGAATTTGGGGCTTAAGAATAAGGGGACAGTTACAAGAAATAGCAACGATATGTTTGATGAGAATGGTAATCCACTTGATTATTATGCAATCAATCGTCATTGTGCAAAACGAGATATTCCTGGAATTATTGTAGAGCATTGTTTTATGGACCATGAAAGAGATCAGGAGTTTATTAAAGACGATGCAGCGCTTAAGGAATTAGCGAAAGCAGATGCCATAGGGATTGCCAATTATTATGGCTTACCAAACAAATAAATAGCGTAGATGAGAAAAGAAAGCTAGATGGAGAGACCATGGTGAGACTTTAAATCTACCCATGCCTTTTTATTTAGCTTTTTTGTTATGTACTTTTAAGAGAACTTAAAGTATTTACAAGTAGAAATTTTCTTTAACAAATACATAGAATGCTTTACTCTTTGATTGGATTATTATTTTATTTATTTTACTAGATATAATTAAGTCTTTGGATTATAATCACTTTATGACACAAAGGAGAGGTAAGGATGAAAAGACTAATAGGGAATAAACAATTTTATCGAATGGTATTGTTAATAACCGTTCCAATTATGATTCAAAATGGTATTACGAATTTCGTAAATATGCTTGACAATCTTATGATTGGTCGAGTTGGTACAGAACAGATGTCTGGAGTTTCTATTGTTAATCAATTGTTCTTTGTATTTAATATTACGATCTTTGGCGCAATCTCTGGTCCAGGTATTTTTGGTGCACAATTTTATGGGAATAAAAATCATGAGGGTGTTCGACAAACCTTTCGATTTAAGATTATATTAGGTGTAATTATAACAGGCATTGGTCTGATTTTATTTTCCTTTTTTGGAGAACAGCTCATTTCACTTTATTTGCATGATACAAAGAATCCAGCCAAGGTTTTGGCAACACTTTCCTATGGGAAGGACTACTTGCGGGTTATGATGCTTGGAATCATTCCATTTGTGGCCTCTCAATGTTATAGCTCAACACTGAGAGAGACAGGACAAACTACAATACCAATGTTAGCTGGAATTGCTGCAGTAGCAGTGAATTTTTGCTTGAATCTTGTGCTTATCTTTGGTTTGTTGGGATTTCCGAAATTAGGAGTTGTGGGAGCAGCGATAGCAACTGTTGTATCTAGAGTGGTAGAATGTGTTTTTATCGTAGTTTGGACACATTGCAACAGTGAGAGGAATCAATTTATCCAGAAGGTATATCGTAGCCTACATATATCAAAAGACCTTGTCGTTCAGATGCTAATGAAGGGGACACCTCTTTTAATCAATGAAGCATTATGGGCAGGTGGAATGGCAATGTTAACACAACGTTATTCGACCCGTGGATTGGATGTAGTTGCTGGATTAAATATCTCTACTACGATTTTGAATGTGTTTAATATTGTATTTATAGCACTAGGTAGTTCGATTGCCATTATCGTTGGTCAACTACTTGGAGCTAACAAATTAAAGGAAGCAAAAGAAACAGCAGGAAAGCTGATCTTTTGCTCAGTTGTTTGCTGTTTCCTAATTGGTATGATTATGGCTTTATGCTCTCCTTTATTCCCAGAGGCCTTTGACACATATGATTCTGTTAAGCATTTGGCTCGTAACTTTATTCTGATTTCAGCATTTTTGATGCCATTGAATGCATTTACACATGCTTGTTATTTCACGTTGCGCTCAGGAGGGAAAACAATCATAACGTTTTTATTTGACAGTGTATTTGTTTGGAGTATCTGTATTCCAACCGCTTACGTTTTGACTGAATTTACGACTTTACCAATACTACCAATTTATCTGATTTGCCAATCACTAGAAATCGTAAAGTGTACGATTGGATTCATTCTTGTAAAAAAAGGTGTTTGGATCAATAATATCATCTCTTCTTAGCTTGGTATCTTGCATTCGGATAACGAAATAGCAGTGTTTTCAGTGCCTTCCATGAAAATGGGTATAATGGCCAAAAATAGTTCTTTCCTGTGATTGATGAAGTAGTAATAATGGAGAGAAAGACTAATACATATCCGATGATAAATCCAACAAGGTGAAAACACCCTGTCATTATGATGACAAAGATCCGATACAGCCGAAGAGCAGAGGCAAACTCTAAAGACGCTATGCCTAAGGATGCAAGTAAGGTTAATGCACCATAGAAGATAACTTCTGATGATGCCCATTCAAGTTCGACTGCAATATCACCAATAATCAAACCACCTACAAGGCTAAGGGAATGCGAAAGTCCACTTGCTGCATTTGCTGACGAGTAGCGAAAGATATCTAAGAAAATTTCAATACTAAGGACAAACGCGAATAGCTTTATTGGGGAGAGATCCATTGTTTTAATTACTTGCATCGTATCAGGTAAACGCTTTGAATAGATTCCAAGTAAGAAAAAGATAGGCATGGCAAATAAGGTAATGAGGATACAAAGGAAGCGAACAAATCTCAAATAGTTTCCAACCGAAGGATTTTGATAATAATCTTCAGGATTCTGTGTGAATTGGAAAAATGTACATGGGAATATCATAATGGAAGGGAAATTGTCAACAATGACCGCAATATATCCTTCTTGAAGATAACTACAAGCAACATCCGGACGCTGTGTATAACGAATCTGAGGAAGAGGATTATACCAGCGTTTTTTTATTATTAGTTCTTCCAGACTTTTAGGCCCCATCGTAAGAGCAGGAACATCCAATTGATCAATTTTATTGCGAATGGTGTCTAATAGATTATGGTCAATATTGGAGTCCAGGTATGCGATGGCAACATCACTTTTGGTCTCACTACCAACAGTCTTAACCTCAAACGTTAGTTTTGGATTCCGTATACGACGTCGAATCAGTGCAGTGTTATGAACGAGTATTTCAACAAAGCCATCCTTGGCTCCACGTGTCACACGTTCGCTGTCGGGTTCTTCAATACTACGAGCAGGATATTTTCTAGTATCCAGTATGATTGCATTAGCAAACCCATCTATGAATAAAACGGAAGGACCACTTAGTATGTTTTTAATCAGCTTGTCCCAATCATTACATAGCTCTGTTTGAATGTAGCCAATTTTAGATGACACAAAGAAAGGAAGGTCTTTTATTACTTTTTCCACGTTAAATTCAGGATTTTGTAAATCAGAGAATATTTTTAGTAACAATTCACTATCACTAAGTCCATTGATACCAATCCAAAATGCCTTGGTATTTTGTAGATGTAAATTTCTTGTAATAAAATCATAGCTCTTTTGGATCGGGAAGATTTCATTAAGCTGTGTAATATTATCAGATAAAGAAGTTGAAAGTTGCATAGTCTTACCTCGGAAATCATCATATTAAGAACAAATTTATTTTCTGCATTTTACCCATATCTTATACCTAATTACCATGTGAAGTAATCATTGAAAAATGTCATAGAAATGCACTTTATTTTTATTTTTTGCTATGATACAATGAATTGTAAATAATTGCTACATAGAATAAAACCTGAGAGAATTCTGAAAGGAGAGAGAGTATGGACAGATTTTGTAGTAAGTGTGGACAGAGGTTAATGGAGCAATCTAGATTTTGCACAAGCTGTGGTGCTCCGATTTCTACAACAGAGGATGGTGCACATTCGCAACCAAAGCAGCAGATACCACATCAGAGTCAGATGAATAGTTCACAAGCAATGAACCAGATGTATGAACAACAACCACAGAGTTATAATTCTTATCATGGACAAATTCATAACATACCACAGAATATAAGTAGTAAGAATGCCTTGGCACTTGCATTTTCTATTGTCGCTATCGTGCTAGCTGTACTCGGATCCATCTTGTTTGGTATCTATTTATCAATTCCTGGTATGATTTTGGCTATTGTTTCGACCGTAATGGCAGTTGATGTTAGAAAGAGATCGAATGGTGTATTAGGTCAAGCAGCACTCGCAATAGGAATCATAGCAATTGTATTTGCATCATTATTTACGATTGGTTTTCTTATTTTTGATACTACTGGCTATGGGAAATTTGGTTGGATTGGTGGTTACTATAAGTCGTACCAGCATTATAACAATACGATAGATGATTTATTAAGAGATTTTGGCTTATAATTGAAAAAGAGCTGTCAAAATGTTATTTAAGGTAATTATTTTATAATTAAACTACAAGAAAATGTACTATATTCATTTGATATAGTACATTTTTTATTTATGGGCTTTAGCCTGCTGAGTATGAATCGAGTTTCACCCAACGGAGAAATGAGATCCATGCGAAGTATAAAACCACCTGCTATGCTGGTGCGGCACTAATTATCAATATGTGGACTACAGATGAACAGGGACGAATTAAAGAAAAGGGATATCCGGTTTACAAAACGGGATATGTCTCTGCAATTAAGATGAAATATAAAAAATTACATTTGTGTGTTATAATTAAGGAGTGACAAATTTGAATTTGTCTTATTGGAGGAGAATAAATGCAAGAATTAATAAATGGTGCGGGAGCTATTGGATTATATATTATTCCGGCAGTTAGTATTATGCTGATGG
>JAEZKD010000277.1 GCA_023415655.1 Bacillota bacterium
CACCTATGCTTCCGAGTTTGCAGAGTGTAAGGCTCACTTCCAATTTTCTAAGGAAGCTGAAATGGAGGTGAGGTCATGATCCAGGGTATTATCTCAGGTGTTAACGGTCCAGTCATCTATGTCAAAGATCAGATGGACTTTATGGTTGGTGAAATGGTATATGTTGGAGAGGAAAAGCTAGTTGGTGAGGTAATCACTGTGACTACAAGCTATTCTACGATTGAAGTTTTCGAAGAAACGACTGGATTAAAGCCTGGCGATATTGTATATGGTACTGGAAACGCTATGGCAGTTACATTAGGTCCAGGAATTGTCGGTAATATTTTTGATGGTATTGAGCGACCACTGGGCGAGATCGGAAAACAAAGTGGAAAGTACATACAAAGAGGTGTGAATGTTACATCTTTGGATGAAGAAAAAAAGTATACCCCTGAAATTTGCATCAAAGTAGGGGATGAGTTAATACCAGGGCAAATTATTGCTACGGTGAAAGAAACGACCGCAATTACTCATAAGGTAATGGTTCCACCAAACATCTCTGGGAAGGTAATTTCAGTAGTACCAGACGGAGAATATAAAATATGGGATGTATTAGCGGTATTAGAAGATAAGCTTGGAAGAAAGCATAATCTTACGATGGCACAAAAGTGGCCAATTCGTATTCCACGTCCGATTTGTGAACGATTCGCGGCTAGACAACCATTGATTACAGGACAACGTATTATTGATTCTTTGTTTCCACTTGCAAAGGGTGGAACCGCTGCAATCCCTGGAGGCTTTGGTACTGGTAAAACAATGACACAGCATCAGCTTGCAAAGTGGTCCGATGCTGACTTAATTATTTACATTGGCTGTGGAGAACGTGGAAATGAAATGACCGAGGTTTTGGAGGATTTTAAACAGCTTGTGGATCCAAGAACACAAAACCTTTTATTAGACCGTACGGTGTTAATTGCAAATACATCCAATATGCCTGTTGCAGCAAGAGAGGCAAGTATTTATACAGGTGTTACATTAGCAGAATATTATCGTGATATGGGCTATCATGTTGCTATTATGGCAGACTCTACCTCTCGTTGGGCAGAAGCGTTACGTGAGTTATCTGGTCGTCTCGAAGAGATGCCAGCAGAAGAGGGCTTTCCTGCTTATTTGGCATCAAGACTCTCGTCCTTTTATGAGAGAGCTGGATATGTTAAGAACTTAAATCAGTCCGAAGGAAGTATCACAATTATTGGTGCGGTATCTCCACAGGGTGGTGACTTCTCTGAACCAGTGACTCAAAGTACGAAGCGTTTCGTACGATGCTTTTTTGCTCTAGATAAGTCACTTGCATATGCAAGACATTTCCCTGCCATCCAATGGCTAACAAGTTATAGTGAATATGTTTCTGACTTGGAATTCTGGTATCGTAAGAATGTGGATGAAAAATTCATCAAGGATCGAAATGAAGTATTGCGAATCTTAACGGAAGAGAGCAAGCTAAATGAGATTGTAAAATTGATTGGTAGTGATGTATTACCAGATGATCAAAAGCTAATCTTAGAGATCGCAAGAGTGATTCGTCTTGGCTTCATTCAACAGAATGCTTTCCATAAGGTGGACACTTATGTTCCACTGCGTAAGCAATTCCTTATGATGGAGACCGTGCTATATCTTTATGAAAAAGCGCAGGCATTAGTGAAGATGAATATGCCGATGTCATTTATACGTGAAAATCCAATCTTTGATCATGTTATTGCAATGAAATATGAAACCGATAATGAGGATGAAACATGTTTTGATCGTTATCGACAAGAAATAGATGAATTTTACGAACATTTCATTGAAGTGAACGCATAGAAGGAAGGTGAGAACTATGGCAATTGAATATAAGGGAATAGCTAAGGTCAGTGGTCCTTTCGTTGTGGTGGAAGGAATCTCAGATGTGGCATTTGATGAAATTGCTGAGATTCGCTATCAGGATGGAAAGAAAAAGCTTGGTAGAGTCGTAGAATGCTATGAAAATAGAGCAGTGGTTCAGGTATTCCAAGGTACCTCTGATTTATCCTTAACCAATACCTCCTTAAGATTCTCTGGACACCCAATGGAAATAGCGTTATCTAGAGAGATTCTAGGGCGTGAATTCAATGGAGTCGGTGAACCAATTGATGGACTTGGTGAAATTGTTTCTAATTTTAAAAGAAATGTAAATGGAGAACCTTTGAATCCTTGTGAGAGAGAATATCCAAGAAACTATATTCATACGGGTATCTCTGCCGTCGATGGATTGGTTACATTAATTCGTGGACAAAAGCTACCAATCTTTTCTGGGAACGGGCTTCCACATGATGAGCTAGCTGCTCAGATAGTAACACAGGCTTCCTTGGGAAAGGATAGCAATGAGGATTTTGTTGTGGTATTTGCCGCCATGGGCGTAAAGTATGATGTGGCAGAGTTCTTCCGCCGAAGATTTAAAGAGACAGGGGCGAACTCTCATGTAGTCATGTTTTTAAATCTAGCCAATGATCCTGTGATTGAACGAATTATTACACCAAAAGTTGCTTTAACGGCTGCAGAATATCTTGCCTTTGAGGAAGGAATGCATGTTCTAGTTATCTTAACAGATATGACATCATATGCGGAAGCCTTGCGTGAGGTTTCCTCAGCAAAGGGTGAGATTCCAAGTAGAAAGGGATATCCAGGATACTTATACAGTGAATTTGCAACTATCTATGAAAGAGCAGGGATTGTGAAAGGGTGTAAGGGTTCTGTTACTCAGGTTCCAATTTTAACGATGCCAAATGATGATATCACACATCCAATCCCAGATTTAACTGGTTATATTACAGAGGGGCAAATTGTATTGGAGCGTGAGATTTATCAGAGAAATATATATCCACCAATCAATGTATTACCATCGCTATCTCGTTTGATGAAGGATGGTATTGGTGAAGGTTATACAAGAAGTGATCACAAGGATGTCGCCAATCAGATGTTTTCTTGCTATGCGCATGTACAGGATGCAAGAAGTTTAGCAAGTGTTATTGGTGAGGAAGAATTATCAGCTATGGATAAGAAATTTCTTAAGTTTGGTAAAGCTTTTGAACAAGAATTCTTACGCCAAGGCAAGGATGAAAATCGAAGTATTGAGGATACCCTAGAAATATGTTGGAAGCTACTTCGTATTATGCCAAAAGAGGTATTAGATCGTATTGATACAAAGATACTTGACGAGTACTATTAGGAGGTGGCAATATGAATCAAAACACCTTTCCAACCAAGGGAAATTACATCCTAGCTAAGAACTCATTGGCACTTGCAAAGCAAGGTTATGAACTTATGGATAAAAAAAGAAATATTTTGATTCATGAGCTATTGGAATTAATTAATTCCTCAAAGAATATCCAAGAAGAGCTGGATTTAACGTTTCAGGAAGCATATGAGGCTTTGATGAAAGCGAATATAGAGATGGGTATTCAAAATGTGGAAGAATTTTCAAAGGCAGTGCCAATTGAAGAGTCCGTTCAAATTAAGGTGAGAAGTATTATGGGAACAGAAATACCTCTTGTTGAGTACGAAAAAGATCAACTGACGGAACCAAGCTATGCGTTTTATGATACTCGTTTGTCACTGGATGAGGCAACGAATCGCTTCATTAAGGTGAAAGAGTTAACGCTACGCCTTGCAACGATTGATAATTCTGCTTATCGTCTTGCCGTCAATATTAAAAAAACTCAGATGCGTGCGAATGCTCTAAAGAATATTACAATTCCTTATTATCAAGCGTTAACCAAATCCATTGCAGAGAGTCTAGAACAAAAGGACCTTGAAGAATTCACAAGACTAAAAGTAATAAAACAGCATAAGAATAGGGAAAACTAGCAATACTAACCACAATGCTATGATACAAAGCTTTGATTTCTTTTCCAAACCTTTGAGGTAGGAGAATGAAATCAGAGC
>JAEZKD010000308.1 GCA_023415655.1 Bacillota bacterium
CCTGTTACGGAATCAAGAAGTGCTCTAACATTGTCTAAATAATTCTTCTGTGCAAAGCTGTTCATCCAATCGATTTTATCATTATTGTGGTAAACTTTAGGGGCACCTGCCTTGTTTGTCTTGTAGAGTGCAAATTAATCTGGTGCTGCCTACGGATAAGTAAAGGGAATTTCCCAATTCCGAAAGTTGTTACATATAACAATATACACCTTCTGGCTTATTGCAGGTTCAATAAATTCCATGTTAATGATATCACACATAGAATCGGAATGGTATTTACAAGACATAGACAAAACATTGACAAAATATATACCAAATATTTACAGAACATTGAGCAAACATCGACATGTTGATTCTTTGGCGTTGAAAAAAATTAGGGACATGATAAAATTGAACGAGAAGGAAAAATTGAATTTGACGGAGGGAAATTGTGCGATGAATACAGACCGTATTAAAAAAACTATTTTTGTTGGGACTATTGGGTTAATGGTTTTAATAATAGTATTGTTTTTTGTATATAGCAGGGAAGCAAAAAAGAAAGAAGCTTTCGATAGTTGCATTAGTACAGCAAAGCAGATATGCTTAGATAATAACATAACTGTAAATGACATTAGTATCAAATATTCTAAACAATATAAAGAATATAATGTATATACATTATATGTAGATGGACGTTCTTCTAAAGCCAGTATGCTAGACTTGTATAACTTAGTAAGACGTATTGATAATCTAATTGTTGACTATGAGGATACATTACTACTTTCCAACATAATTGTTAATGGAAATAAGTATGAACTGGATGTGTTAAATGATAAGATTCTTACCTGTGACGATAAAGAAGTCTATACTTTTGTTTCGGAAGAAGATAAAAAGATGAAAGATGTATTAAAATCGAAATACCCATATGAAGGATTACTCGAGAAATACATTGGTGACACAATTTTAGGTGAACCTGATAAAAAAGAATACAGTAGGGATTATTCTAAAAAGCAAGAACGAGCTCGTTGGATTACATACACATGGTATGATTCTAAAGATGTTAAGAAGTGCGAAGTTAGGGTTAGTGCATGGGATGCAAAAAACAAGAAAAGAGTTGAGCCCTATGTTAAGTATGTAGACTTTTGGGGAGATCTACTAGATCTGAATCCTTCTTATAACTAATAATGACAGAGTGATACAGAAAAAACTTTCAGGAGCACAGTGAGCTTGAAAGCGGAAGATTTGAAGTTGCAGAATTAATAGATTACGTTTTCAAAAAATGTTTTGGAAGATAGTTTATATTTAATTGAACTAAACGGCGAAGAAAGGAGATTAGATATGCTCTTTAATTTTGATAAGTATTTTATTCCAGATACATCCCAAAAGGTAGAATTGTCTAATGGCAAAAGTAGATTGTACTATTTGGGAGAAAAAGGCGAAGGAAGAACTGAAATGGCAAAGATTCAGGCTGGTATAAAACCACCAGTTCCAAAGGAAGAGGTGTTTTATTATATAAATGAGTTTTTAAATCAAATAGTTGATAATCCAATTTCTCCAACGAAGTCTGGTTCTATTATTTTAGATGGCAAGAATGAAGAAATTATTGGTCATGGCATTTGGGTTAGAGATGACTTTATATGGAAACCACAATCAAAAAAACTACCCTATATGAGTAGTGACAGAAAATATGAAGTAATCCAAAAACATTATAATCTAGGCTTTCAAAAAGATTTGGTATGGCTTAAATTTACTAAAGATGGTTATGTAGGAGTTGTATGTGATAGCTCAGATATTAACCATTCGTACGAAAATACAGCAGGAAAATTAATTCAGATGGTTAATAAATCATGGGATACTGCCAATGTGTTTATTTTTCCAATCACAATAGCAATGACTAAGTATAAAACACGTAAACAGATTGAAACAGGTGTCGGTCAATATCTTATTGATAAAGGTGTTCCTATAATAGACTTTTACTCTCATAATAACTATTAAGGACTCTATAAACTTTCAGTTTTACTGAGCTTTTCAACTCCCGTTTTTTCTAATCAAGATGACAAACTCAGCGGAAACACTGAGGGGTTTCCTCGCGGGAAGCGGTGCCGGAACCTCCTTTCTTACGTGTTTTTTTGCTCCGTCTTCAATTCAAGCCCCATCTTTCGTATATAATGATTTGTCTGAGAGTTTTGAATTGTAGGGATTCAGAGCTCTTTTTTTGTGTTTCAAAGTTAATAATTTTGAGGTATCCCAAGGCACCCCTTTCTTCTGGTCGGATTATTTTCTCGGTTTTGTAAGAAAGATAATCAGTTACTTTCTAATTTATGTGGCACTGATTCGGGAGAAGGACTAAATAAAATTCCTAATAAATACAAGGAGCGCGAGAGAGCTGATTAAATAAAGTGGATGAATTTATGCAAAAGAAAAATGACTTATGATATTCTTTTAGTAGATATACAAAAATTAGAATTTTACAAATATTTCGTGGGTTTTCCTGTTAACTTGTGTATTATTAAGTAAATAGTAGCAATGAAAGGAGGCGACGGTATGGGAGAACAGGAAATAATCGGACTACTACTTCAAAGAGACGGGAAAGGCATGGATGAATTATTAACGCATTATGGTGCGTTAATTAGATACATAATTGCTCCTATTTTGCAAAATGTACAAGATCAGGAAGACTGCCTGTCAGAAGTTGCAATGCGAGTTTGGGAGAAAATATCAATGTATGATGCTCAGCGCGGAAGTTGGACAACTTGGTTAACTGCAGTTGCTAGAAATGGAGCGCTAAACTATAAAAGGAAAATTCCCATTCATAGTAGAACAACGGATATTCCAGCAAATATGCCATCGCCTGAATCTACTCTAGAAGATACAGTCATACAACAAGAAAGAATGGATGCAATTAATCGCGCTTTGCAGCTGCTGTCTCCGAAAGAAAGGACGTTATTTTATAGAAAATATTACTATTTTCAATCAACTACCCAGATTGCTTCTGAAATGGGCACAACCGAGAGAGCTGTTGAAGGAAAACTGTATCGGTTAAAAAAGAAGCTTCGTAGCATATTAGGAGGTAATGGATATGAGCAATCGTGAATGGAATTCAATGGATGATCAAGAGTTTGAAACCATGCTTGAAAGTAACCTTTCTGAAGTACCACCTGATGATATCGTAAGAAACGTAACACCTTGGAAGAAGTCAATGAACCGTGTTTTGATTGGCATGGCATTAACTACGCTTACATTAGAATTCTGGTATCTCAATTATATTTTTCCAACTATCGGCATAATTTTGCTATTGCTGGGATTTCGTGCATTGAAACACGAAAATAAGTGGTTTGGAATTTGCTTTATTATCTCAATCATACGAGCAGTATATGTTTTGGGTATATTAATTCTTAATACAACAATCATTCAAAGTACTATATCTATTTCAGAAATCTTATCGGGGCTGAAGCTTGTAGAGCTGGTTCTACTGCTTATTGAATTCCTTTGTTTTTGGCGGGGAATTGTATCAGTGCAACAGAAAGCAGGGGTGCCACCTCATGCGAGGGGAGCAGTTGCTTTGATCGTATGGTATGCATTTACGTGTGTGCTTGCTTTTGTTCAGTATAGCGGAATAATAATTGCGGTAGCAATGGTTGTCATATATGTTTTTATCATTCGTAGTCTGTATAAACTATCCATAGAACTTGACGAAGCTGGATATGTCATCCATCCGAGACTAAGCAAAGTGACAGACCGCAGCATCGTAATCCTACTAATACTAACCTTGGGGGCAGGGATTGCTTGTGGCTATGCATTTGGTGGAAGTTATCCTATGGAATGGACCAGGCTTAATGCATCTGAACATGATGACGTTAAGGAGATTAAATCTCATCTTCTTAGCCTTGGATTCCCAGAGAATATTCTAGGTGACCTTAGTGCTGAGGATATTGTTGCCTGTAAGGGTGCGTTGCAGGTTGTTGTTGATATTACGGATGAGCCAGTGAATGACGGCAGAACAGTGATAACAAATGAGGGTTTTAATACAAGCTATGACACCGCGTATGATGTAAAAGAACTGCGAATTACTGGCATTGGAGTTCAGATTCCTGGTGAACGGGAGCGATGGATTATAATCCATCATTTTCTCTGGACTACAGATCCTGGGTTCTATGGTACCGAATCGATACAACTCTGGCCTGCTTTTCGGGATGACGGATGGCATTCAGACGGGGAGGTGACAGGGCGTGTGTTATATGACAAGAACGGACAGACATATGTATCTGAATATTATTCCCTGGGTTCACAGACATATACTTCTAATGATATTCTATGGGGAGACAAGAGTAATACGGATGTTTTTGCAACATTCTCCATGCCACGCGATAGTGATCGGCAGAGAGGATACGTAGCTTATCCGATAGTTGAAGCT
>JAEZKD010000060.1 GCA_023415655.1 Bacillota bacterium
ATATATATTAATATCCAAACCTTTACTTTCTCTTAGAACTTTAAATAAGCTCTTTTACACTTTCTTTTACAATGATTTTGCCCACTGTAATCTTTAATCCTGGACTATAATTTTTATTACTAAGCTTCTTAATCAAACGTTCTGCACTGGCTTTTGCCATACTGTCCATATCTACTTGATAAGTCGTAATTCTTGGATTGGATATCTCAGACAAGATGTAATTATCAAATCCCACAACTGAAACATCCTCGGGTACTCGTATCCCGCGTTCCTTTAGAGCTGAAATAATCTCGTACGCAGTCGTGTCACAGTTACATGCAAATGCACTTGGTAAGCGCTCTGGTAACGTAACCTTAACGATTCCTTTTTCTAAATCTCGATCCGGCAATACCATATCCTCGGTTACTGTTATTCCCTTTTCAAGCATAGCTCTACAATATCCAAAATAACGGTCACTGATACTGGAGGTTGCAGATACTGTACCAACAAATGTTATATCTCTATGCCCTTTCTTTAACAGATAGTTCGTCATCATATACATTCCGTAATAACCATCCGATATGATAGCATCAAAACCATAGTAGGAATTATAGGCGTCCAAAAAAATGACAGGGATCTTTTCTTCCTCATATATACTCTTCATGTATTGCTCTTTTACTTGCCCCATGATAATCAAGCCATCAACTTTATTATCATTCACAATACGAGGTAGTGATAAGGCTTCCTCATCTTCACTCTTTAAAATCTCTAAGATACCGTAGTATCCATAATATGTAAGCCAATTGATTACCCTTTCATACATATCCCAATAAAAAGAGTACTTCTGGTCCACAAAACGGGCCGGAATGATAACTCCAATATTCCCGGTCTTACTTCCCTTGCGAGCAATTCCTGGTGTCTTCATACGATAACCCATTTCAACTGCAAGCTTCTTAATTTTCTTCCGAAGCTCATCACTAACCCCATCTTTATCTGCTAGTGCCTTTGATACTGTTACATTGCTGACTCCAAGTTTGTCTGCAATGTCTGCTAAACGAACCGTTTTTGCCATTGTTTCCTCCAGTGACCTTCGAAATTAAGTAAAAAACGCTACTTTTACTTAATTATAGTAAAAGTAGCGTTCAATTGTCAATCCATAAACTTGACCAAAAAAAGAAAGTTTTTTATTACTTCTGATTAATGTAGTTAATCAAGCCTTCTGCTTTAATAATGTTCTGCATAAATTCAGGAAACGCTTGCCCTACATACTGAGTACCTTTTGTTATGTCATAGATAATCCCTTTGTCAAAATCGATTTCTACTTCATCTCCAGCTTCAATTGCTCTAGCCGCTTCAGGGCACTCGATGATTGGTAATCCAATATTGATTGCATTACGATAAAAGATTCTCGCAAAGGTCTCTGCAATCACACAGCTAATTCCGCTAGCTTTAATAGCAATCGGTGCATGCTCTCTAGAGGAACCACAACCAAAATTTTTGTTTGCAACCATAATGTCACCCTTTTTTACACGGTGTACAAATTCCTTATCAATATCCTCCATGCATTTCTTTGCTAGTTCTTCTGGGTTTGAGGAATTTAGATATCTTGCAGGAATGATTACATCCGTATCTACGTTATCTCCATATTTATGTACAATTCCATGTGCTTTCATATGCAATCCTCCTCCTACAAGCCTAATTCTGAAGGCTCAGTGATCTTACCAGTTACTGCACTTGCAGCTGCTACTGCTGGGCTTGCAAGGTAAACCTCAGATTCCACATGCCCCATCCGTCCAACAAAGTTACGATTGGTTGTAGAAACTGCTCGCTCTCCTGCTGCCAAAATTCCCATATGACCACCCAAACACGGACCACAGGTCGGTGTACTGACTACCGCTCCCGCTTTAATAAAAGTTTGCACCAAGCCTTCTTCAATTGCTTGAAGATAGATAGTCTGTGTTGCCGGGAAGATAATTGTTCTAATTCCCTTGGCAACCTTTCTTCCTTCTAAAACAGCTGCTGCTGCACGTAAATCACCAATTCGTCCATTGGTACAGGAGCCAATCACAACCTGATCGATCTTAACCTCTCCCGCTTCCTTCACTGTCTTCGTTTTCTCAGGTAAATGAGGGAATGCTACCGTAGGCTCTAGCTCATCCAAGCAAATCGTATAGGTTGCATCATAGACTGCATCTTCATCTGCTTCATATATCTTATAAGGCTTTGTAGAATGCTCCTTCATATAATCAATTGTCAAGTCATCTACTGGAAAAATACCATTCTTTGCTCCAGCTTCGATTGCCATATTCGCTACTGTAAATCGATCATCCATAGAAAGAGAAGCTACACCATCTCCAACAAACTCCATTGATTTATATAGCGCTCCATCCACACCTATCATTCCGATGATATGAAGGATTAAATCTTTACCACTAACCCATGGTTTCAGCTTTCCAGTTAGTATAAATTTAATCGCGGAAGGAACCTTAAACCATCCCTTTCCTGTGATCATTCCAGCAGCCATATCGGTACTTCCAACCCCCGTTGAAAAAGCACCTAAGGCTCCATATGTACATGTATGTGAGTCTGCTCCAATGCAAGTTTCTCCTGCAACGATCAATCCTTTTTCAGGTAAAAGTGCATGTTCGATTCCCATTTCACCAATTTCAAAATAATTCGTAATCTCATGATCCATAGCATAGTCACGAAGGCATTTACAGTGTTCTGCGGATTTAATATCCTTATTTGGTGTAAAATGATCTGGGACAAGAGCTATCTTATCCTTATCAAACACTGTTTTCTTATTTAAGCGCTCCGCTTCATGAATTGCTACAGGACCTGTAATATCATTAGCTAAGACCAAATCTAAATCTGCTTCAATTAACTGGCCTGCATAGACCTCATTGAGCTGAGCATGAGCCGCTAATATTTTTTGAGTCATTGTCATTCCCATATATATAACCTCCTTGCTATTCTTAACTAAAAACTAAAGTTACAAAGATGTAAAAGCCGAGAAAGCCAATAGAAGCTAGGACAAACCAAAGAGTTGGAAACTTATCAGATTTTGAAGTTACGATACGATATTGTGCAAATACACGTTTAAAAATTGATGCCATCCCAATACCAAATATCACCATAAAAAGAATTGGTACAAGGTACAACAATACGTTGGCGCCAATCACAATCACATTTAACACAAATTCAGGTATGTTTATTTGTTCTGCCATTGCTAATCCAAACATATTCAGAAAAAACATACCTTCTAAAATCATAAAAGCAATTGATAAGTTTTTAAGATACTTTTCCATTCTTACCTCCATACAAAATAATGCTTCTATCATACCATACTTCGACTATTTTTGCACTATCAATCAAATCTTAAAGTTTTGATACAATAGCATCTCCCATTTGGATGGTACCAACTAAGGTAGCACCCTCTGACATAATGTCGATGGTACGAATTCCATCATCTAAGACCTTCTTAACTGCATTTTCTATCGCAGTTGCCTCCTCTTCCAAATCAAAAGAGTAACGAAGCATCATTGCAGCGGAAAGGATGGTTGCAATTGGATTGGCCTTATTTTGCCCTGCAATGTCTGGTGCAGAACCATGACTTGGTTCATATAAGCCAAGCTTACCTTCTCCAAGGCTTGCTGAAGCTAACATTCCAATCGATCCGGTTACCATACTTGCTTCATCCGACAAGATATCTCCAAACATATTCTCTGTTAGAATCACATCAAACTGTTTTGGGTCCTTCACTAGCTGCATTGCACAGTTATCTACAAGCATATCGTAAACCTGTACTTCTGGATATTCCAATGCTACCTCCGTAACAACTTGTCTCCATAGTCTTGAGGTATCCAAAACGTTTGCCTTATCTACACTACAGACTTTTTTATTTCTTTTCATTGCTACATCAAAAGCCCAACGTGCAATTCTGCGAATTTCATTTTCATCATATGGCATCGTGTCCAAGGCCTTTCTGACACCATTCTCTGTTAATGTCTTTCGCTCACCAAAATAAATGCCTCCAGTTAGTTCACGTACTACAACAAAATCAAATCCATCACCAATAATATCATCCTTAAGAGGACAGGCTTCCTTTAATTGTTGAAATAAAACGGCTGGTCGTAGATTGCAAAAAAGACCAAGCCCTTTTCGAATTGCTAGTAATCCTGCCTCAGGTCTAAGATTGGGTGGTAGGCTATACCATTTTGATTCACCAACATTACCACCAACAGCCCCCAATAATACAGAGTCACTTGCTTTT
>JAEZKD010000125.1 GCA_023415655.1 Bacillota bacterium
GTGTTCTTGCAAGATCTTCATAAGCATAGTCTTTTGATAATATATAATCTTGGATTTCCTCTTTTTTTAGTAAAATAGGCATTCGGTGATGAATCGCTTTCATGGAAGTGTTAGCAGCAGTCGTCAAGATAACAAAGCGAGAAAGATTCAAATCTAGAGTTGCAATTCCTGCCATATACATTAATGTTGAGTTAGGATCTGTGAAAAAGAACTTTTGCTTGTTTTGATCATGTGACCATTCAAAGAAACCACTTGCAGGAATAACCACTCGCATGTTTGTAAAAGGCTTAGAAAACATGAATTTATCGGGAGCAGTTTCCCCTCGTGCATTGATGATTAAACTGCTATTTTTATTATTTTGAAATCCCCAAATATAGGGTTGATATTGAATCAGATTAGACTCATTTGCTATGACTGGGACAACATGAGAAGGATAAATCTCACCTGTCTTAACTGTATAGGGAGAATTTGTCTTTGGATTATGTGAACCCTGTAAACGCTTATCTAAATTTCGAATAATCTTTAGTAATTCCTGATTACTTTCCTCATCAACATAATATCTACCACACATAATAGTCACCTCCTATAGGTATATTATAGCAAATCATACACCTAATTATAAGAAAAAAAATAAGATTTGAACTCTTTACAACGAACATATGTTCTGATATAATTATCGTACATATGTTCGATTTTTTTGCGAACAATAGAAATAAAGTGTTTGATATTGAGTGAGGTGCATCAAATGCAGAACAATATTCCAATTGATACAATCTCTTTTTGTAACACGTTAGGTGAGATTAAACCAATGAGAATAAGACTTGAGAATGAAGCACATGAAAGAGTTACTGCAGACATCAAAGAAATTGCATATCGCAAAGAAACAAAGCCTTCTGGTATTACAATTTTAGTCTATGGATGTAAGCTTATGTTATATGGAGAAGAGAGATTGATTGAGTTACATTATTACACGGATACACATCGATGGACATTATTTCGTTTTGTCAACTGAGGTTATATTTTATAGGAGCGGGTTATGCAAGAAAAAGTATATTTTCATATTGATGTAAATTCCGCATATTTAAGTTGGGAAGCATCTTATCGATTGCATGTATTAGGAGAAAGTATTGACTTAAGAAAGATACCAGCAGTAGTAGGAGGAGATCGAGAAAACCGACATGGAATTGTACTAGCAAAATCAGAGGCAGCTAAAAAGTGTAAGATCCATACGGGGGAGGCACTTGCAGCAGCATTACAAAAGTGTCCAGAGCTTGTAATCGTTCCGCCAGATTATGACAGGTATGTGAAGGCCTCTAAAGCAATGATGGAGATTTTACAACAGTTTTCACCTAAGGTGGAACAGTACTCAATCGATGAGGCCTTCCTAGATATGACGGGAAGCAGTCTATTATATGGGGCACCAGTATTGCTAGCAAATCATTTAAAAGATAAAATCCAAGAAGAATTGAAGTTTACGGTGAATGTAGGAGTATCCTGCAACAAATTATTAGCCAAGATGGCTGGAGATTTGAAGAAACCGAATCTTGTACACACACTCTTTCCTGAAGAAATACCATCAAAGATGTGGCCACTTCCTGTGGCTGATTTATTCTTTGTAGGAAGAGCAACCGAAAAGAAACTAAAAAACCTTGGTATTACAACAATCGGCCAGTTGGCAAAGACCAAGCTAGATATTTTAAGAGCACACTTTGGAAAGCATGGAGAAGTCATTCACCAGTTTGCCAATGGGAATGACTTATCTCCTTTTTTCACACAACCGATAGCGAACAAAGGATATGGTAACTCAGTAACGACACCATATGATGTTGTAAACATGACATATGCAAGAATGATTTTATTATCATTATGTGAAACCGTTTGTACAAGATTGCGAAAGGACCATGTGAAAGGAAGTGTGGCCACTGTTTCCTATACAGATAGTAACTTTGTACATGTATCCCATCAAGCAATTATGTTTTCTGCCACGAATACTACGGCTGAGTTATTTGTCTTTATTTGCAATCTATTCGAAGAATTATGGGATGAGGTTACTCCGCTACGTCAACTAGGGGTTCATCTAAGTAGAATTACAATAGAGGATGGAATACAGTATAATCTTTTTGATGGAGACCGTTACGAGAGAATGAGTAAGTTAGATTGTGCCATTGATACGATACGCAATCGATATGGTGAAGATTCTATTATGAGAGCATGCTTTTTGAATAGTGGAACGAACCATATGCAGGGTGGGACTTCAAAGGAGCGTAGGAATGGAATTACGAAACCAGTGGCTTAACTGAGAACAGTGGCTTTATGGGAGCTACTGTTCTAAAATCACTACCATAAGTAGAACTACAAGCTTTACGATAGAATTTGACGAAAGAAAAGTTTGTAGTTTATGGCATATAGTTAATGAAATCACCGAGTATAGTATTTTTGAGCAACAAAAAAGCCCTCACCCAACGACTCACAGGTTCGTCAAACGAAGACTTAACAATGCGTCTTCAGGGGCTCGAACCCTGGACACCCTGATTAAGAGTCAGGTGCTCTACCAACTGAGCTAAAGACGCATTTCTTAAACGCAAGGATTATTATATATGATAGGTAATAAAAAAGCAAGTATTTTTTTGAAGTTTTTACTGGAATATTAAGTAAGTTGTTATAACGT
Organism: Bacillota bacterium; assembly: GCA_023415655.1. GTDB lineage: Bacteria > Bacillota > Clostridia > Lachnospirales > Lachnospiraceae > Lachnoclostridium. The sequence continues at coordinate 2,669 of JAEZKD010000125.1, forward strand.
ATATAAATATATGAAAATCATTGATTCCACAAGTAAATGTGGATATAATTGATATGATAACTTGGACGAACAACTTAATGAATAAAGGGGTAATTATGTTTAAGAAACGAAAGCGGTATGCAAATAAGGTAAAAAGCTTAGATACAAGTTCTAATGGTCCAATTCAGATCAATGAAATTCCACATAGTACAAAGACAAAGGAAGAAGCAACGGATACAGAAGCAAAAAGAGTAACTCCATATCGATTTGAGCCTAATCCAAAGTATTTTACGATAAGTATTTATGTACTTGTAGTATTTATTATAACCATTGTTATAACTCAAATTGTTTTTAATATTCCTTTTCTTGCAAAGACATTGGATCATTTTTTATTTGTTGTCCAACCATTCATAGTTGCATTTTTTATAGCATTTATTATTAATCCAATTGTAAAAGTATTTTCAAATCAACTATTTGGTAGACTTTTTAGAATTCGTAATTCAAAAGCTTGTCTTGCACTTGGTATTTTAACAGCATATCTTATGGTCATTGGATTAATGGTTGGTTTCTGCTTTTACGTTGTTCCTCAGATCTCTGATAGCATCGCAAAATTAACCGAGCAATTACCAGGATACTATAATCAGATATTTGACTTTCTTAATACATTAGAATCAAGATTTCCGACCTTAGATCTTGGATGGATTGAAGAAAAATTGAATGAATGGTTACCACAGTTCATATCAATTGGAACTGATTTTGTTAGGAATGTGTTTCCTAAGTTATTGGATTTCTCTATCTCTATTGCAAGATTGCTCTTAAATATTTTATTATCAATTGCTATTTCAATCTACATGCTTTATGATAAGAGAACTTTATCAAAAAATGCCACAAGAGTCTTATATGCCTTTGTTCCTAAGAAGAAAGCTACTTCTATATTAAAGTTAACCAAAGAGTGTGGTTGTATTTTTACGAACTTTATAGTCGGAAAAGCAATTGATTCTTCCATTATTGGAATACTGTGTTTTATTCTTATGTCTCTTTTAAAGCTTGATTATGCACTATTATTAAGTGTAATTGTAGGCGTTACGAATATGATACCATACTTTGGTCCATTCATTGGTGCAGTTCCAGGCATTCTCATATATTTATGTATAGCTCCTTTAGATGCAGTTTTATTTGCGTTTATGATACTTGTATTGCAGCAATTTGATGGATGGATACTTGGACCTAAGATTTTAGGCGATTCAACAGGATTAACCCCATTATGGGTTATCTTTGGTATTACCATAGGGGGAGCTTATGGCGGAGTATTTGGTATGTTTTTAGGTGTACCAATGGTAGCAGTAGTTGCATACCTTGCAGACCTATTCATTTCGTATCGATTAAAGAAACGGCATTTGGAGATTAAATAATTAAAATGAAATAAGTATTAGGAATATACTAAAAAGAGCTGTCGTCCCTTTTCTTTTTATAGAAGGAGATGACAGCTCTTTTTAATTCATAGGAAACTGCGTTTCCTATGAATTAAAAATGCCCTAAAAAACAGGGCAACAATGCACACTCGGGGGGATACCCCCTCGGCGCGGGAACAAAGTGTGCTATGAGAGATTTTAATTGTGAGAGTGTGCAAAGCACACTTTGTTCTATACAAGTATCTATACTAATTAATCTTAATAATTACTGAAATAACTCTTCAAGCTTTTGCTTGTTAACAACACCAACGATTGTATTCACTGGCTTTCCATCTTTAAAGTAAATAAATGTTGGAATTGTCATAACACGATACTGTGCTGCAATTTCTTGTGCATTATCTACATTAATTTTACCAATCTTAACTTTTCCTTCGTATTCAGTTGCAAGCTCATCTACCACTGGTGCCATCATCTTACATGGTCCACACCAATCTGCATAAAAATCAACTAATACAGGAAGTTCGGATTGAATTACTTCTTTATCAAAATTATTTCCATCAAATATCATTGCCATTACGTTTGTACCTCCGTTATTTTTCATTCGTAGTATACCCTCATTTTAGAGAGGATACTCTCTTAATGCTTTGTCTTTTTCTTCGCAATAGGTGCAGTTTTGAGCATTGAATCAATTTTATCCCAGGAAGACTTCATATCCAGTACTTTCTTATTTACCTGATTACTGGACGCTAGCATATTTGCTAGTTTATTCTTAGTTGAAGTTTTCATAAGATTACGTCCTGATTTTTTTACTATATCATATGCGATGAGGTTATCATAGTGACTGCATCTTATCGATACGCAACAAGACGATGAATTGGATTACCCATAGAAGAGAAGCGCTCTTCATATTCGGTCATTACATTGCCTTCTGCATATTCACTGTGATGTAAATCATAAGTGACATCACGAAGCTTCCAACCAGCCTCATTTACCTGCTCTAGCGAGAAATCGAATAAACTACGATTATCTGTTTTAAATGCAACATAACCATCCTTACTTAAGAATTCATCATAGCGAGCTAGAAATTCCTTGGATGTCAGTCTTCGTTTGGCATGTCGGTCTTTTGGCCAAGGATCAGAAAAATTAAGATAAATGCGATCAATTTCATCTTTATCAAATATAGTTGTGATAGCATCAGCATCAAATCTTAAAAAGAAGAGATTGGAGCAAGTAAGCTCTTGACGTTTTTCAATTGCTCGAAGTAAGACGCTAGAGTACTTTTCGATACCGATATAGTTGATATTTGGATTCTGGATGGCAAGTGTTGTAATAAAGTTTCCTTTACCCATACCAACTTCAATATGAATTGGATTATTATTTTGAAACACTTCATTCCATTTACCTTTGAATTGTTCTGGGTTTTGAATGACAAACTCGTTCGTTGCGATCACTTCGCGAGAACCGGGAATATTTCTTAATCTCATGGTTTTATACCTTTCTAAAGCAGTATCTTGGTTATCAACTCATTATAAATGCTTGCCTTAATTTCGTCAACCTTTGATACACATGTAAATAGAATTCCATTAAGTACCACAAAGCCTTGTCAAGTCTTTAACGGTAAGATATAATGAGTCATATTAATACGTTAAGACAATGTATGAAGGAAATGGAGATGTCAAGTGGATCTATATGAAAATCTGATGGAATATACGGTAGCGGATTGTTATCCCTTTCATATGCCTGGGCATAAAAGAAAGCTTTTTCTTGAGGAAAAGAGTCCTTATTCTTATGATATCACGGAAATAGAAGGTTTTGATAATCTACATGAGGCACAAGGTATCTTAAAACAAGCAATGGAAGCTGCAGCTAAGCTCTATCATACAAAAAACACATATTACTTAATTAATGGAAGTACATGTGGTTTATTATCTGCAATTAGTGCTGCAACCAATCGAAAAGATACGATTTTAGTAGCTAGAAATAGTCATAAGGCTGTATATAACGCGATCTTATTAAGAGAACTTCGACCCAAATATCTTTATCCACGAATGATATCGGAGTATAATCTTGCGGGGGGAATTCATCCAGAGGATGTAGAAAGTGCTTTAAAAGAGGATGAGACAATCTCGGTGGTAGTGATTACCTCTCCAACCTACGATGGAATTGTATCTGATATCAGGACGATTGCTCAGATCGTTCATCGGTACAAAAAAATATTAATTGTGGATGAAGCACATGGAGCCCATTTTCCTTTTAGTGATTCCTTTCCAGAAAGTGCAATTGAGTGTGGGGCAGATTTAGTGATACAGAGTATTCATAAAACTCTTCCATCGTTAACGCAAACAGCACTATTACATCGAGTAAGTGAACGAGTGGATGAAAAGAAGCTTCACAAATACTTAAGTATCTATCAGTCTTCCAGTCCATCTTATGTACTTATGGGAGCGATTGAGCGATGCTTATCTTATGTAAAAACGGCGGAGAATGAATTTAAATTATATATAAAACGACTTGAGACCTTTTATGAAGAGGTTAAAAATCTTAAAAATATTGTCATTTTGAAGGACTTAAACTCCTCTCAAATTTATAAAAAAGATGATTCTAAAGTTATAATTTATGCAAAGTGTGGGGAAATTTCGGGTGTATGGTTATATAATCGACTTTTGAAGGAGTTTAACATACAACCAGAAATGGTGACGAAGGATTATGTTACTTGTCTAAGTAGTGTATGCGATACGAAAGAGGGATTTGATCGATTGAGGAATGCTTTATATCTTCTTGACCAAAGAATTGAAGCGATGAAACAGAGCAAATTACAAAGACAAACGACGGATCATAGCACCTCTCAATTTTTACACAATGAAATGGTATATCTACCATTTGAAGTAGAGGATTTTGATACAAAAACGCTGCCTTTAGATCAATGTGAGAATGAAGTAGCAGCAGAGTATATCTATTTATATCCCCCAGGGATTCCAATCATAGTTCCGGGAGAGCGTATCTCTTTCGAATTATTAGTTCGATTAGCAGAGTATCAAAAGGAAGGACTTTCTTTAAAGGGAATGGCAGATGGAACCGGACAATTCATGGAAGTAATGAAGGAGAAATGTTAGTATGGGAAAGATATTTATCATAACTGGAAAGAGTGCAACTGGTAAGGATACGATATTTAAGCAATTGTTAGAGGAACTTAAGTTAACTACAATTGTTAGTTATACAACGAGACCGATTCGAAATGGAGAAGTGTCAGGAGTAGAGTATCATTTTATTGATGATCAGGAGCTAGAGAAGTTAAAAAAGGAAGGAAAGATCATCGAGCAGAGATCTTATCATACGGTTTGTGGATTATGGCATTATCTGACGGTAAATGATGGTCAGTTTGATGATCAGAGCAAAGATTATGCAATTGTTGGGACACTCGAGCAATACTCACAAATTCGTGATTATTTTGGAAAAGATCGTGTTATCCCGATTTATATTGAGGTAGATGGTGCAGACCGATTAATTCGTTCGGTATTAAGAGAGAAGCAGCAGGAAGAACCTAAATATGCAGAAATTTGTCGTAGATTTCTTGCGGATGAGGCAGATTTCTCAGAAGAGAATATAGAGAAGCTCGGTATAAAGAAACGATATTATAACAATGATTTAACTACCTGTGTTCAGGAAATAGTAGGTGACATTAAGAGGATACTATAACAAGGTAGGAGTAGGTATAGTGTAACGGTTATGGTAGTTAGAAGCTCAGTAAGTATTCCTCACTAATTTCTACTATAAAAAGCTAGAAAACCATGATATAATAAGAAGCGACACAAAAAGGCGTGATAAATTAAGCACAAGGCTGGGAGGAGATTCATGGAGATTAAGGTAAATCAGACGCAACCGCTAAATCCGGTAGAACAACGGAGTCCTGTGACGAGTACGGATAATGCTTTTAAATTTACATTAATCAGTAATATTGAGCAACAGGAACTCAAGGCAAGGCTAAGTGTACTTATGGAGAATATCGAAAGTCAAGGAAAACGGATTACCAAACATATGGATGTGGTTGATATGAAGAGATACCGTGAGATGATCAAAGAATTCATGAATGAAATCGTGAACCATTCCCATAAGTTCTCAAGACAGAATTTTCTTGATAAGCGTGGACGTCATCGTGTCTATGGAATGATCAAACTAATTGATAAGAATCTAGACGAGCTTGCAGCACAACTTATGTCAGACGAGCAAGATGCACTTGCAATTTTAAGTAAGATTGATGAAATAAGGGGGCTCTTATTAGATTTATTGGCATAAAACCAGTATAGAAAGGCAGGATGGAAAGTGAATACTTTTGCAAACGTAATTGGTCATGAGGAGATTGTTACACATCTTCAAAGTGCGATACGAATGAATAAGATATCACATGCATATATTTTTGCCGGAGAAGATGGTATTGGTAAGAACTTTGTTGCAGATATTTTTGCTGCTACACTACAGTGTGATGCAAAGGGTGAAAACCCATGTGGAACATGTAAATCATGTCTTCAGATGTTATCCGGCAATCAACCAGATATCAAACGAGTAATGCATGAAAAAAGTGTAATTGGAGTGGATGATATTCGACTTCAATTAAACAATGACATAAAAGTAAAGCCATATGTAAGTCCATATAAGATTTATTTAATTGATGAAGCGGAGAAGATGACAGAACAAGCACAGAATGCTTTATTAAAGACAATTGAGGAGCCACCTTCATATGCAGTTGTTATATTACTAACGAACAATTTAAATGCCTTTTTACCGACTATCTTATCCCGTTGTGTAACACTTAATTTTAAATCAGTAAGTACAAAAGAAATTGAACGATATTTGATGTACGAAGCCAAAATACCAGATTATCAAGCTCAGATTAGTGCTGCATTTGCTTGTGGTAACTTGGGTAAAGCTTTAAAATATGCATCATCAGAGACATTTACGCAACTAAAGGCTGATATCATTCATTTGATGAGAAATATTACTGATATTGATATATCATCGATTGGTGAGGCAGTGAAATATCTATCAGAGAACAAGGACCAAATCAATGATTGTCTTGATCTTATGATGCTTTGGTATCGTGATATTTTGATGTTTAAGGCAACGAAAGATGTAAATCTATTATTATACAAGGATGAATTTCAAGAAATATCAAAACAAGCCACAGTAACCGATTTTGAACATTTGAATCAGATCATGGATTCATTTTCTACTGTAAAATCGCGATTGAATGCAAATGTAAATTTTGATATGGCTATGGAATTGTTACTACTTAAAATGAGCGAGTAATCGGAAGAAATGAATAGAACAAAGAGAGGATAAAGGTATGGTTACTGTAATCGGTGTACGCTTTCGAAGAGCTGGAAAGGTGTACTATTTTGATCCAGCAGAGTTTGATATAAATCAAGGGGACAAGGTTATTGTTGAAACTGCAAGGGGAGTTGAATATGGCAGTGTTGTATTAGGCAAACGTAAGGTTGAGGAGAGCCAGGTGATTCAGCCATTAAAGGCAGTGATGAGAATCGCAACACCAGAGGATGATGAAATTGAACGTAAGAACAAAGAAAAAGAGAAAGATGCCTTTAAAATTTGTCTTGAAAAAATAGCAAAACATCAGCTTGAGATGAAGTTGATTGATTGTGAGTATACGTTTGATAACAATAAGGTTCTTTTTTACTTTACCGCAGATGGAAGAATTGATTTTCGTGAGCTTGTAAAGGATCTTGCTTCTGTCTTTAAGACAAGAATTGAGCTACGTCAAATAGGTGTTCGTGATGAGACAAAGATTGTTGGTGGTATTGGTATTTGTGGGCGACCACTTTGTTGTCATACTCATCTTTCCGAGTTTGCACCAGTTTCAATTAAAATGGCGAAGGAGCAAAATCTATCCTTAAATCCAACTAAGATATCTGGAGTATGTGGAAGATTGATGTGCTGTCTTAAGAATGAGGAAGAAGCTTATGAAGATTTAAACAGTAAGCTTCCAAACGTTGGTGATTTTGTAACAACTTCAGATAACTTAAAAGGTGAAGTTTCAAGTGTTAGTGTATTAAAACAGCTTGTAAAGGTAATTGTTACGTTAGAGAATGATGAAAAAGAAATTCGTGAATATAAAGTTGCAGATTTACGCTTTAAGCCTAAGAAGCGTAAGGAAAAGGTGCAATTGGATGAAGAGCTACGTGCACTTGAGATGTTGGAGAAAAAAGAAGGAAATCATTTAGATGACTAGTTTAGTGTTACCAAATGAAAGAGTAGATGAATTGCATCGCAATCATTATCAGATTATTCAGAATCCAGAAAAATTCTGCTTTGGAATGGATGCCGTGTTACTATCTAGCTTCGCTAAGGCAAAGGAAGGAGAACGCGTACTTGATCTTGGTACTGGAACTGGGATCATTCCAATTCTAATGGAAGCTAAGACTAAGGGAACTGATTTCACTGGCCTTGAGATTCAAGAAGAAAGTGCAGATATGGCTAGACGGAGTGTTATGCTCAATCATCTAGAGGAGAAGATATCGATTGTAACAGGAGATATCAAGGAAGCCAATCGTTTATTTAAGCCGGCTTCCTTTGATGTTATTACAACCAATCCACCATATATGGACAATCATCATGGACTTGTGAACCCCAATATGCCAAAAGCAATTGCCCGTCATGAGTTATTATGTAATCTTGAGGATGTAATTGGACAGGCCTCTAAACTATTAAAGCCTGGTGGAAGATTCTATATGGTGCATCGTCCATTTCGCCTTGCTGAAATTATTGTAACAATGAAGAAATATCGATTAGAACCAAAGAGAATGAAATTGGTACATCCCTACATTGACAAGGAGCCTAATATGGTTTTAATTGAAGGATCTCGAGGTGGAAGACCAATGATTACGGTGGAACCTCCTCTGATTGTCTATGAATCACCAAATGTATATACTCAGGAGATTTATGATATCTACGGATATTAAAGGAGATGAATTATGCCAGGAACATTATATTTATGTGCAACTCCAATTGGTAATCTGGAGGATATGACATTTCGAGTGGTTCGCACATTAAAAGAAGTTGATCTAATAGCAGCAGAGGATACGAGAAATAGTATTAAGCTACTAAATCATTTTGAGATTAAAACTCCGATGACTAGTTATCATGAATTTAATAAGATAGAAAAAGGAAGATATCTCATTCAACAGCTACTTGAGGGAAAGAACATTGCATTAATTACAGATGCTGGGACACCAGGGATCTCAGATCCAGGCGAAGAACTGGTAGCTATGGCATATGAAGCAGGAGTGGAAGTGACGTCGCTTCCAGGTGCGTGCGCTTTGATTACGGCACTAACAATCTCTGGTCAAAGAACGAGAAGATTTTGCTTTGAGGCCTTTTTACCTTCTGATAAAAAGGAGCGTCAGCTTGTTTTAAATGAACTAGTGAATGAAACTCGTACGATTATTATCTATGAAGCACCACATCGTTTGATAAAAACGCTTACCTCCTTAGGGGAGACCTTAGGAATGGAGCGAAAAATTACAATTTGTCGTGAGCTTACAAAGCGATATGAAACAGCAATGGTTACAACCATTGTGAAAGCGCTAGAGTACTATTCGGTGACTGAAGCCAAAGGGGAATGTGTTTTAGTCATTGAAGGAAGAACACATGAAGAACTGAAACAAGAGTCTCAAGAACAGTGGTTAACAATGCCATTGGAAGATCATATGCAGCATTATCTTCAGCAAGGTCTAACCAAAAAAGAGGCAATTAAGCAAGTTGCAATGGATCGAGGTCTTCCAAAGAGAGAGGTATATCGACAAGTAATGGAACTTGAATAGATAAGAATGAAAAAAGTATAGAAAACTTGCTTATGGGCAGTATAAGCAATGTTTCTATACTTTTTTACTAGCTATTTGGAATAATTAATTATTCTATGATTCCAGCAAGTTTTGCTAACTCAATAATTGAGCTCTTTGCAACTTTCTTTCCACAGTAATCAATTAAATCGTCTTTATTACCACTAAAAATATCAGCTGGTTCATACTTTTGAAGAATGATTTTTCCTTCATCAACGAAGATTTCTAATGGATCTCTTTCACTTACCCCAAGTGTTCTTCTTAACTCAATAGGAAGTGTAATACGTCCTAACTCATCTAACTTTCTAACAATACCAGTGCTTTTCAAACTATGTCCTCCTTTCATGTCGATTGCTTTGTAATAATGTAAAAAACTGTAATTATTTTGAATTACTTACTATAAATTATCATACAATTACAATTATTTCAATTCAAAAAAATGTTACATTCTAGCATTATTTTAATATCCATCTTCACAATTTGTAAAATAAATGTGTGATTTCATATGGATTTACCTATAATTTATCGAATAAACTTGACAAAATGTGAAATTCTCAAAAAGAAAAGAGAATGTGAGTTAAAATGTGAAAAATTTCCTTTTTTGTCGGAACTACCTTCGTATACTTCATGAAATAACTTCATAAGATTAAAAAAAGCTATGGTTGACTTTATGATTAATTATTTATGGGGATTTATGATTATTATAGGCATTGTATATGGGATACTAACTGGAAGGATTAGTGAGGTAAGTACACAGACCATCAATTCTTCGAAGGACGCAGTAACATTATGTATTACAATGCTAGGTGTTATGTCTCTTTGGATGGGGCTTATGGAGGTTGCAAGAGGGGTTGGTATTATGGAGCGTCTTACAAAACGATTCCATCCAATCATTGGTCTATTATTCCCTGATTTGCCAAGGGACCATATTGTAAATGAGTACATTGCTTCCAACATGATTGCTAATATTCTAGGATTGGGCTGGGCAGCTACGCCAGTTGGATTAAAAGCGATGAAGGAGTTGGCTAAGTTAAATCATGAATCCACAACTGCCAGTTGCGATATGTGTACCTTTCTTATAATTAACATCTCTTCACTTCAGCTGATACCTGTGAATATTATTGCTTATCGTTCACAGTATGCTTCCAAGAATCCAACGGAGATTCTAGGAGCTGCTTTGCTTGTTACTATCTTTTCCACCTTAGTTGGCGTTGTTTTCTCTGTTATTGCACGGAAATTAGCTAAGAAAAGGAAGGTATAGCTTATGGGATTTATCGTATATTTGTCCAATTACATAATTCCATTCCTTTTCTTTTGTATTATTGGAATGGGCTTACTGATGAAACGTAATGTATATGATGACTTTATAAATGGCGCAAAAGATGGATTTAAGGTTGTACTTGATATCTTACCAACCTTGATTGGCTTGATGGTCGCAATTGGCATTCTACGAGCTTCTGGGGCATTGGAAGCGCTATCAGGCTTGATCAAAGGAGGGATAGAAACGTTACATTTTCCAGCAGAGGTAGTTCCATTAGTGATTGTAAAAATGTTCTCCTCGTCTGCAGCTACGAGTTTACTATTAGATATTTTTAAAGAATTTGGACCAGATTCTTATATTGGTAGATTATCTAGTATAATTATGAGTTGTACAGAAACAATCTTTTATACGATGGCAGTTTATTTCATGGCAGCAGGGGTGAAAAAGACAAGATATACCTTAGCGGGTGCTCTGATTGCCACCTTAGCAGGAGTTATAGCAAGTACAATTATTACAGGATGGGTATTTTAATGAGATGATAGAAAGAGCTATTGCAAATATTTCTTTTTGAATTGATGCAATAGCTCTTTCTATGAGTTAGTATTCCTTATGTTCCATAATACGTTTTGATATGAGAATGGACAAGAGAAGTAGAGCTAATATAAGCAATGGTAATAAACCTATAATAAGATCAATCATCGCTTTGGTTGGCACAAATGTGACATTAGCTTTGGATAATAAGATTCCAATAATAGATGGAATCATACAAATTGGAAGTAAGATATAACGACTTTTTTCCACGCCTAACTTAAAGCAGAAAGGAAGGAAGATACTGATGATTCCAATGCCAAGACTTGCAGAATACAATATCGTTTTTAACGAGTCAAGATGTAAACCCTTGTGAAGGAACAAGCTTAAAACCAACGATAATAGAGAGCATACTGCAATACATATTAAGGAGAAGATGTATTTGCTATATACAAGTGTTGAGGGCTTAATAGGTGCTGAGAGTGCATACTTATTCCATTGACAGCGCTCATCGTAGGCAAATGAGTTTAAGGGCAGATAGAATGCAAATAAGACAGACATATATGCAAACATAGAGATATCTTCATTATAGAGTGCGAAGGCAGTATAAAAAACTAGTAATCCAATCAGTATAAAATATTGTTTTTTTATTAATAAGAAATCTTTTAAAAGTAATCCAGTCATAGTTTTTGCCCCCTTATATTAAATAGCATGATATCTTCTATGGATGCACGATCTACAATCATTGTCTTAGGTACCTTATGCTTTAGCACTAATGCTTCCACTCCGAATTCATTTTTACGGTATTTAAGAACGGCTCCGGCTGTAAGATGATGAAGTTCTTGCTCGTGACATTTTAAGATACCATAGAGTTCGACTAATTCATCTTTTGGTTGCGAGAAAACGATTCTCCCTTTATGAATCAAAGTGATATAATCACATATCTTCTCCAAATCACTTGTTATATGGGAGGAGAGCAGAATCGAATGAGTCTCATCCTGAATAAAATCCAAAAAGAAATCAAGAATCTCATCTCTAACGACAGGATCAAGACCACTGGTTGCTTCATCCATAATCAATAGTTTGGCTTTATGACTAAGAGCACAAGCTATGTTAAGCTTCATCTTCATCCCCTTGGAATAATCCTTGATAGGCTTTTTCGGAGGTATTGAGAAGTTTTTTAGTAGTTTCTCGTAGGTATTCATATCCCAATTATGATAGAGTTTTGCTTGAATTTTACCTACTTCAGTTGCATTCAGAACCTCTGGAAAACAGCAATCATCCATAACAACACCAATCTGTTCCCGATCTGTTAAAGAGAATGATTTTTGATCTTTACCTAATATCTTAATGGTTCCTTGATCCTTATGGACGAGATCTAGAATTAATTTAATTGTGGTACTTTTTCCAGCACCATTCTCTCCTACAAACCCCATAATGGAGCCAGCAGGAAGCTTTAAATTTATCTTATCTAGCGTAAAATCAGTATAATGTTTTGTGAGATCGGATATTTCTATTGCATAATCCATTGTTATTCTCCTTTATAAATGTAGGTTAATAAATCAATTAATTCATCTAAAGTTAGTCCAGCGCTGATGGAAGCATCCACAGCCTTTTGAAGATGATCCTCTGCTATTTTTAGATGCTCCTCTTTGATAAAGTCAGTATTTTTGCTAGCAACAAAGCTTCCTTTTCCTGTGACAGATACGATAAAACCATCATGTTCTAATTCTTCATAAGCACGCTTGGTAGTGATTACACTAATTCTAAGTTCTTTGGCAAGTAATCTCATACTTGGAAGGGCGTCCCCTTCACTTAGCTCACCAGTAAGAATAAGATTCTTTATTTGTGTAGCAATCTGATCATAGATTGGCTGACCACTTGAATTACTAATATTAATATTCATCGTCCACCTATTATTTCACTTTCTATAAAATAATGCGTTATATTGTATATACATAATATATACAATATAACGCATTATATGTCAACGATTTTTTTTAGGCTTTATAAAGAAGGGATGTGACATAAGGTATGAAAAAGGTTTATAAATGATAGAGCAGGAACAAATGAGCACAATACCAATACAAAGAAAGAAAACAGATAAGGTGTATACTTTAGGTTGTCTCATTAGTGCATCAAAGAAGCCTTCGTAAACGAGTACATTACGTATTAGGATATGAAGGATATAAATGCTAAGTGTTCGTTGTCCAATGTACGTAAACCATCGGTGACATCTAGGAATTAGATACATAACTGAAACGGAAAGAATAATAGCGATCACATACCAAGTAAGACGAAGCACAGGACCACGTAAAAGATAATCCTCCTTTAAGATGGATGCATAGGAAGAAGCACCATAGGTAAAACGTATATATGGAGAAATGACGTCTCCTTTTAATAAAGATAGGATGAATGCTCCAAGTAGTAGGAGTGCTGCTGGTATTCGTAATCTTTTCTCTAGTAAGTTTTTTAACTGATCGTTGGACAGATAATAACCAATTAAGAAAAAAGGAAAGAATACAATGGCCCTGGATAATGATAAAAATTGTCCGACTGTTTGATCGTATCCAACTAGGATAGCAATAACAAAAGAACAGATTAGAACTAGCTTTGGTTTATAGTAACGAATGAAAGGGATCATTAAGTACCATAGACATAAGCAAATCAAATACCATGGTGCGGAGCTAACATCTAGTAGCTTTAAAGAATAAAAGCCATTATAGATACAATAAATGAGATGTGTCATTCCTTTGAAAATACAAAACAACCAAAAGATGGATAGGAGTCTTTGAGATTGAAATACTCCATTTTTTACAATATGTTTTGAAAAATATCCAGATACAAATACAAACAATGGCATATGAAATATATAAATAAAATTATGCAAGTATTGATACTCGTTAATGGATGGGAGTTTCGATAGAAAGTGAGCCAATACAACAAGAAAGATTAAGAGACAACGTAGGTTGTCCATATAAGGGTCTCTTTTCATACTACCTCCTTATAATATTGATAGTAAAAAGTTACTTATATATTATATAACACAATATTTACAGTTTATCCATATTTTGATATTAATTGACTGTGGTAAAATTTGGTATTATAATGACTATAAATACGTATATAGTCAAATATATAATATAAGTAAAATTACTTGTTTAGGAGAAGGTATGCCAAAGGTATATTCAGAAAATGAGAAAGAGTACATAAGACAGCGATTAAAAGAAGAGGCAGCAAACTGTATGGCTCTGTATGGACTACGTAAGACAACGGTGGATGAATTAGTTAAGAGAGTTCACATTCCCAAAGGTACATTCTATCTTTTTTACGAATCTAAGGAGCTTTTAATGTTTGAAGCCTTAAATGAGTTGCACGAAAGTGTAGAGAAAGCTTTTATCGATTCCTTCGAAAGAGAAAAAGGAGATATCACAGTTGATAAGTTAACAGATTGGATCACAACCATGTATTTGGATGCAAAGAATAGCAGTATTCTTAAGTTAATGGAAAGTGGAGATATTGAAGTTCTAATGCGAAAGCTACCGAGTGAGGTGGTAGAAGAACATATGAAGCATGATCAGAATACAATTATGAGATTAGCAAATACAATTCCAGGGATAGCAAATAAGGATCTTGCAGCGTTTACATTAGCATTCCAAGGATTGTTTGTGATGTTAGAGTTAAGAAAGACTATGACAGAAAATGAGTTTGAGAAAGCAATGCGATTGATGATTCGAGGTATTGTAATTCAATTGTTGGAAGAGGAGACAAGATGATTCAAGTTAAGAAGGTGTCATTTAGCTACAATCAAAACCCCTTTATTGAGAAAATCAATATTGAGGTAAAACAAGGTGAGATATTTGGCTTTCTAGGACCTAGTGGTGCAGGAAAGAGCACATTACAAAAGATTCTAACAGGACTGATTACAGGATATGAAGGGAATGCGATTGTGAATGGTCAGGAAAGCAAATACCATGATTTTAGCTTTTACGAAGAAATCGGGATCGATTTTGAGTTTCCAAGTCTCTATGAAAAGTTGACTGCAAAACAGAATCTTGAATTTTTTGGGTCCCTTTATCAAAGAAAGTGTCGAGATATCAATGAATTACTCGATCAGGTTGGTTTGCTATCCGATGCAGATAAAAAGGTGGTAGCATATTCAAAGGGTATGAAATCTCGATTAAATTTTATTAAGGCCTTACTTCATGATCCTAAGATATTATTCTTAGATGAACCTACAAGTGGATTGGACCCATCCAATAGCCGTCGAATGAAGGACATGATATTAGCTGAGAAGGCGAATGGAAAAACAATTATATTAACCACTCATAATATGCAGGATGCAACGGAGCTTTGTGATCGTGTCGCATTTATTGTGGATGGGAAGATTAAAGCATTGGATACACCACATCGTCTAATTATGAGAAGAGGTGCTGTGAAGCTTACCTATACATATGTGGAGGATATAGAGAAAACTGGTGAATGTATGCTTTCTTCAACAAATGAGGATGCTTGCTTACGAAGATTATTGCTTGAGAATAAACTAAAATCAATTCATAGTAGCGAGCCGACATTAAATGATATCTTTATTGAGATAACAGGGAGAGAACTGCAATGAGACTTAAAAATCTAATAAGACAGGATATTTGTTTTCAGTATAAATATGGATTTTATATGGTATATGTAATCCTAGTTATTCTATACCTTTGCATTCTATATGCTCTTCCTGAAGGGATTAGAGAGATTGCAGTAAAAATTATGATTCTAACGGATCCAGCAGCGATGGGGCTCTTCTTTATGGGCGCAATATTCATGTTAGAAAAGAGTCAAAGAGTCCTCAATTCCATAGCGGTTTCACCGGTGAGAACATGGGAATATATTATGTCTAAAGCAATATCAATCGGTCTAATTTCAATTGTAGTCGCAGCAGTGCTTAGTTTCTTAAGTGGTGTAGACAATTTAATCGGAATTCTTATTGGAACCTTGCTAGGATCTGTTATTTTTACAATGCTAGGACTTTTGATTGCATTGAAAACTTCCACATTAAATAGCTTTATTGTTTGTACAGTTCCAATTGAAGTTATATTTTTTACTCCGGCACTTTTATATTTATTTGGTGTTCGTAGCCCCTTTTTGCTATTACATCCTGCTTGTTCCGTTATGCATCTTTATCTTTCATTAGATGGATGGATCGGTGTCTGTATATTGATATGTACCATATGGATACTTGTAATCCTTTGGATTACCAATCAAACATTAAAAAAAATGATGAAACAAATAGGAGGAATGAAGATATGATGAAATGTAAAGTAATTTATCATTCCTTTTGTCAGATGCTTTCTCAGATAAAAAAAGATCCGATGTTACTTGTTTCCTTGATTGCACCAACACTAGCAGGAGTGGCATTTCGATTTTTGATACCTTTTCTTGAAGGAATCTTATGCAAACAGTTACAGAAAAAGGAATTGCTTGAGCCATACTACATCCTGTTTGATTCGTTATTGATGCTCCTTGCTCCCATCATGTTTTGCTTTGCAGCTGCTATGGTTATACTAATGGAAGTAGATGATCATATTGCAACCTATTATTACGTAACACCGGTTGGAAAGCAAGGCTACCTTATTGGAAGGCTAGTAATCCCTTCCTTGTTTGGTGCAATCTATAGTATAATCCTTTATTTGTTCTTTCATCTTGTTAAGATACCTGTGAGTACGATGATACTAGGAATCCTTGCATCAGCTTTTATGTCTGTCATCTTATCTCTCATGGTAGTCTCACTTGCCTCCAATAAGGTGGAGGGAATGGCAATTACTAAATTGTCAGGGATTGTTTTACTTGGAATTCTTGTTCCATTCTTTGTGAAAGGTAGGATACAGTATATCACAGCATTTCTTCCTTCCTTTTGGCTAGGTAAATATATGCTCGAGAGAAGCTTTATCTTTGTCCTCATTTCTTTTATTTTTTCAATTATCTATATTATAGGTTTTGGTCGACATTTTTTGAATAAGATTGTTTCATAAGGGGGAGTTATATGAACTTTCAAGGAATCGGAATATGTAGTGGTATAAGAAAAGGAGTCCTTTGGTCTTTTCACTCAGAGCAATCTTTTGTAAATCAGCAGGGGAATATTACTCATAGGAATGAAGTAGATCAAAATATGCCTGCGGTTAAGTATCAAAAGCTTTTTGATAAAGAAAGTTCTAATATTGAAAAGGAACATGGTACTGAGTGTTTCGATGATGAAAATAAAGTCATTCAACAGGAACTAGAATATGTTACAACAGCATTTACGAATGTAATTCATAATTATGAGATGATTTCAAAGATAGCATTTGATAAAGTGGGAAGAGCTGCAGCGTTGATTGTTGAGGGACATCGTCTTATGGCTTCGGACCAGGAGCTTTTACGCAAAATTTCACACTTGATTTCTTCATGTAGGGTTACCGCAGAGTATGCCATTTGGTCAACACTTAATGAATATATTGAGCTTATGAAGCACGAAGATAATACGTATCTTAGAGCAAGAAGTTATGATTTTCTCCATCTCTTAAGAGCATTGATAACTGAAATTAAGAATATAAAAATGCTAGGAATTGATTCAAAGAGTGTAGATGTTAAACAAAAGGAAATCAACCAAGGTTGCACCAGTATTGCCATGGGAGATGATTTTGGAGTAGAGGATTTGATATTATTAAGTGAACAAGGTGTTGTAGGAGTGATTGACTTTTTAGGAGAGGAAGAGGGACATGTAGCAGTCATTGCGAAATCACTTGGATTACCAATGATTATTCAAATGGATCCCTTGTTAATGAAGCTAGAAGGTAAGGAAGTTTGGATGGATGGAACGACAGGATCTGTCTACACCGAATAAAACTAGACTTTTTTATGGAAACTCTTTATAATACAAGAATCAATAGATTATAAAGAAGAAGGATACGAATATGATAGTTGAAACGCATGCACATTATGATGATGCTGCATTTGATCAAGATAGAGAAGAGATTCTAAATTCACTCAAAGCCTCGGAAGTTGGGATTGTTGTGAACATTGGTGCAAGTATTAAAAGTTCAAAGCAATCAATGGAGCTTTCCAAGCAATATGATTTTATTTATAGTGCCATCGGTGTCCATCCGAGCGAGGTTGGCGACATGACAGAAGAAGACTTTGAGTTCTTAAAGCATCACACCCAAGATAAAAAGGTAGTGGCAGTTGGTGAAATAGGTCTTGATTATTACTGGGATACTCCGGAACGAGAACTGCAAAAGATGTGGTTTATTCGACAACTACATCTTGCAATTGAGGAAGAAAAGCCAGTTGTAATCCATAGCCGTGATGCAGCAGCAGATACGCTTACGATTATGAAGGAAGCTTTTGAATATGCAAAATCTTTGAATAAACCATTCACAGGGGTAATTCATTGCTTTTCTTACTCCTATGAGATTGCAAGAGAATATCAAAAGCTAGGATTTTACATTGGTGTTGGTGGAGTAGTTACTTTCAAGAATGGGCGTGTATTAAAAGAAGTTGTTCAAGAGCTTCCATTAGAATGGATTGTACTAGAGACAGATAGCCCATATTTGTCTCCAGTACCGAATCGAGGGAAACGCAATGACTCTACGAACTTAACTTATGTTGTGAATATGATTGCAGAGATAAAGAATGTAACAAGACAGCAGGTCATAGAACAAACCACACAAAATGCAAAAAAACTATATCAATTAGTGTAAGAAAGGAAATTTCATGGCATCATTAGGAGATCCAAAGAATACAATCGAGATTCTAAATAAATATCACTTTATGTTTCAAAAGAAGTTTGGACAGAACTTTTTAATTGATACTCATGTCCTTGAAAAAATTATTCGCTCGGCAGAGATTACAAACGAGGATTTGGTATTAGAAATTGGACCTGGAATTGGTACCATGACGCAGTATCTTTGTGAGAATGCAAGAGAAGTCATTGCAGTTGAAATCGATAAAAATCTAATTCCAATTCTTGAACATGATACATTAGCGACATATGATAATGTGACAATTATCAATGAGGATATCTTGAAAGTAGATATCAATAAACTCGTACAAGAAAGAAATCAAGGAAGACCAATCAAAGTCGTAGCAAATCTT
Source organism: Bacillota bacterium (assembly GCA_023415655.1). Lineage (GTDB taxonomy): Bacteria > Bacillota > Clostridia > Lachnospirales > Lachnospiraceae > Lachnoclostridium. The sequence goes on from JAEZKD010000125.1 coordinate 21,823, forward strand.
CCATACTATATCACAACACCGATTATCATGGGATTATTTGAGGCACATGTACCAATTGCCAATATTACGGTTATGGTACAAAAGGAAGTAGCAGAACGTATGCAGTCTGGTCCAGGGAGCAAGGATTATGGTGCGTTATCTTTGGCTGTGCAGTATTATGCAGATCCTTACATTGTTGCAAATGTCCCTCCAAACTGCTTTATGCCACGTCCTAATGTAGGGTCTGCAGTAATTCGTCTGACCTTACATGAGGATGCACCTGTAAAAGTAAAAAATGAAGGCTTACTATTTCGTCTTATTCGAGCATCTTTTAATCAAAGAAGAAAAACCTTAGTCAATGGTTTAAACAATTCTCCAGAGATCTCCCTTTCTAAGGAAATGATTACAAAAGCAATTACTTCTTGTGGACTCAAAGAAACGATTCGTGGAGAAGCACTTACACTACAGCAGTTTGCAGAATTAGCAGATGTAATTGATGCTTTATTAAAAGGTGAGGAAGTTTAGCTTCCATCATTAGGAGAAAGGCTAATTATGATTAAGACACAATGGGAATTATCAATAGAGGATGAAAAAAAACTAAGACAATATCTTAGTCAATCGTTTCGGGAAGTTGAACTGTCTAGGATTCAAGAGGAGATTGAAGACTATTATGAGGGAAAACTACCACCCTATATAATTAGTGAATCTACAGATGAAATCATGGGCATTCTTTTTATTCAAGAAATAGATGATACAACAGCCTTTGCAAGAATATTTACGAATTCAAACATATTTTTATTAGAAGTAAAAGAGGTGCTTTTAGAATACGGAATCATAGAAGTGATATTTGAGTCATCCACAAGACTAAATCAAGTGGAAAATCTTAAGTTTGAGGATGCAGAATATAAGATGTCACTTTCTTACGATAAGACCTTAGAACTATTGAATAGGAATACAGAGTTAATAAAAGCAGACGAGCTCTCCTTTGTATCTGCCACAAAAGAGGATAAGGCTTTGTATACTCATCTACTGGAAGTGGAATTCGATATGGATGCTGAGGAAGCAAGTGACCGATATGAGATGTTATTAAATGAAACTAAGATGTTCCCAATGCTTGTTAAAAGAAACGATCAGACGATAGGAATAAGTGCTTATTTGGTTGGAGAGAGCTTCATTACTCTGTTTGACCTTGTAATTATGAAGCAATATCGTGGCAAAGGGCAGGGTACTAAGATGTTACTTTCGCTTTTAAATCAGATACATTCTCCAAATAAGAAGTTTCTTCTACAGGTGACACATAGCAATCAAATTGCTCTTCACCTTTATGAAAAGGCAGGCTTTGAAGTAGAAGAGCAATTAATTACTTATGAATGGCACATAGGGTGAATCCCTATTGTGCCATTATTTTTTCGTGCATCTCATGAAGATAAACCCAACGTTCCATCTTCTCTTCATATTCTTTTTCGACTTCGGCTTTTTGCGCTAATAGCTGATTGAGCTTATCATATTCTGAGGCACTTGCAGCAATCTTAGAATCTAATTCTTCGATCGTTTCTTCTAATGATGCAATCACCTCATCAATCGTATCAAATTCACGCTGTTCATTATACGTAAACTTTAATTTTTTGTCTGTCGGTTTCATTGCAGCTTTTTTATCCACTGCTTGAGTATTATTTGAGCTTGTATTGTTAATTGTATCCCCCAAATTAGCTTCCTCTTGTGGATAAGTTGCAGCCTTATAATCTGAGAAATTGCCTTCATATTGTTTTACCAACCCATTTCCTTCAAAGGCAAAGATACGAGATGTAACTTTATCAAGAAAGTAGCGATCATGTGAAACTGTAATAACAATTCCTACAAAGGTCTTTAGGTAGTCCTCTAGTATGGTTAATGTCTGGATATCTAGATCATTGGTAGGCTCATCAAGTACGAGTACATTCGGTGCATCCATTAAGATTTTAAGTAGATAAAGGCGACGCTTTTCACCACCACTTAACTTAGAAATCGTCATATATTGCATCGATCCCGTAAATAAGAAACGTTCACACATTTGTGAGGCTGTAACAGTTCCATCAGGAGTCTGTATATACTCTGCTGTGTCGCGGACATAATCAATGACTTTTTTGGAATCATCCATGTATTCATTTTCCTGTGAGAAGTAACCAAGCTTTACCGTGGTTCCCATATGAACCTCACCGGAATCAGGTTGAATGGTCTGGGTTAATATCTTAAGTAAAGTGGATTTTCCACAGCCATTGGGGCCAACAATACCAATACAATCACCAGGTAAAAAGATATAGGAGAAATCTTTGATTAATATTTGATCTTCATAGGATTTACAGATCTGATTAAGCTCAATGGTCTTTTTACCAAGACGGCTAGTAATGGAGGCTAATTCTACCTTACCATCTACTTCAATCTTAGGACGATCTTTTAATTCTTCAAAGCGTTGGATATGAGCCTTCTGCTTTGTGGAACGAGCTTTTGCACCTCGCATCATCCATTCAAGCTCCATACGATAGAGACTTTTATTTTTTCGTTCAGTTGCTAATTCCATCTCTTCTCGTTGTGCTTTCAACTCAATGAATTTGGAATAATTCGCGCTATAGCTATAAAGTTTTGATTTATCAAGCTCTACAATTCGATTGGTAACACGATCAAGGAAATATCGGTCATGAGTAATCATGATAAAAGCACCCTTGAACTTCTTTAGATACTCTTCTAGCCATTCAATCATAGTACTGTCTAAATGATTGGTAGGTTCGTCAAGTACGAGAATATCGGCACTCGTTAGTAGAGTTCGAGCTAAAGCGATCCTCTTTTTCTGCCCGCCAGATAAGTTGATACAGTTTGCATTCGCATCATTGATACCAAAGCGAAGTAACATAGCAGTAGCTTCACCAGCAAGATTTCGGTATTCTTCTTTTGCAGACTTTCCTTCGATAACATTTTCTAATATAGTTTTGCTTTCGTCAAAAACTGGAGTCTGAGGAAGGTATTCAATGCGAACCTGTTTTCCTTTGGTTATCGTACCAGTGTCGGCTTCCTCGATACCAGCAATTATTTTGAGCAAGGTAGATTTACCTGTACCATTGATACCAATGACACCAATGTGATCGGAATCATTAATACCTAAATTTATATGATCAAAAAGCATACGTTCGGTATAGCTCTTACTTATGTTCTCCATAGTTAATAAATTCATTGTTTTACTCCTGTCTATAAACACTAGGGTTTTCCTAATTCTACACTAATTTGTTTGTATGTGCAATGATTCGTTGTCATATATTTACGGCAGCTCTCATATAATCTTCTAAGACATGCTATAGATAGAATTTTATTGGAAAAGGAGTGTAGGTGTGACCAATTATAATCGTTTTATCTCTTATTTAAATTATTATGAGCTTGGCAACAAAAAAGGAAACGTTGGATTTGCAAGAGTTGAAACAAGCGATGAAATCTGTAAGGTGACTGTTCACTGTGCATTGAAAGTGATTCCTAAAAAAGAGTGTAAGGTTTATTTGCTAAGACGTCAGACCTCCTTTATGTTAAGCAAGGAAGTTGGAGTAGCTGAAGTAAAAGATGGACTTCTTGATGTTAAACTCTCTTACCCAAATGGCTTGATTGATAATGAGGGGTTTGTATTTAAGGATTGCATTGGAATATTGCTGATGTATTCAAAAGATAACTACATTGGAGCAAAATGGGATGGTAGTAATATTACATATCATGAAGCAGGTTTAATTGAACAGAGTAATCAGCCATTTAAGATAAAACCAATGGAAGATAATAGGAATACTCAAACTTCACAAGAATCTACAAAAATGCAGGAGCCAGTAAAAATAGGTTCAAATATTCAAGTGGTTCCTATAAGTGAAGTAGTTGTGATTGAAGAAACAACTAGTTCTTCAAAGAAAGCTGCTATGATACCAGAAGTAGATACATTACCGAAGGAAGTGAAAGAGGAATTTAGTGAAATCAATAAAAAGTCAGACAGTAATAGATCAGAAGTAGAAGTAGAACATAGTTCTACGGATACCCAAGAAAAGAAAATCGCTGAAGTTAAGCCATCGGATGTATCAGATCAAAATGGTGTTAAAGAGCAAGAACTCATAGGAAGAAGTTTTACTGTGGATTTATCTAAGTTAAAAGAGCAAGAGTCCATGGAAGAGGAATTCTTACCACCAAATGAGGAAGAACAAGAGGAAGATGACATGGTATCCGTGGCCTCTGGATGTGCGAGTGGGATGAACCCTTGGGTAGATCATCCGGCAGCGCGCTCTATCTTGAATCGATTTGTGCGCATGTATCCTTTTGACGATGGTGAGATGGCAGAATGTGTTCGATTAGAACCAAAGGATATCGGACTGTTACCAATGAGTGCATGGGTATTAGGAAATAATAGCTTTGTTCTTCATTCGTATAGTAGTTTTCGACATTTATTATTTGCAAAGAAACTAACTCGTGAAGGTTGTGAGTATTATCTTATGGTTCCTGGCTTTTTTACATATCGTGAAAAGCAATTAGCCCAGATGTTTGGTTTTGAAATGTTCAAAGGATCTCGTAGGAGAGGACCAAAAGGAGGAGAATTTGGATACTGGTATGTGAAGATTCTATTTGAATAATGCTTGGCAGTTTTACTTCAAAAAGGGCTGTCGAATTTTCGACAGCCCTTTTTGAGTGAACTTATTATGTATAAATAGTTGGCATAGGATCACAAGATAATAGAGAGTATCTAAGATGATCTTGTAGTTTACCCTGGATCTCACAATATTTACGAGTAAGTCCTTCTTTGGTGAAGTTAAGTCGCTCTATTAGCTGAATGGATGGATAATTGGTTGGCATAATATCTGCTTCAATACGGTTTAACTGATACGAATGGAATACAAGGGGAAGAAGATAAGAGATTGCCTCATAGGCATAACCCTTATGACATGCATTTGCTGCAAGTTTATAGCCAAGCTTACAACAATGCTCTGGAAAACGAGTTACCTGAAAAAAATTAACGGTACCAATAATGTGCTCTGGTTTTTCTTTTTCAAATAGAAAATAGCGTACGGCTTGATGGCGTGATGCAAGATTGCGCTCCGCAGTTAGTAACGATGCTTGATAATTCATCGTATAAAAATTGGCAGGTCGTGTTGGTTCCCAGGGTTCTAAACTATGTTTATTTACAATATAAAAGGATAGTACCTGTTCGGTATAGGTTTGATCTACAATTCGTAATAGTAATCGCTTGGTTGTATAAAAACGATCCATGTGACCTCCATGCTACATAGATTATTTTGTGACCTTTTCTTTATTCTATGCCACGTAAAGCAACATTAGGAATCAAAGGACGAACATACATAAGAAGGCTATTCATTTCCTCTTTGCTATAACCTGTCATCCCAGCTTGTATCAAGTCACCAGAATCCACGAAGGATTGCAGATAATAGTGACGACAATTAGAAATGAGCTTTGCTATCTCCTCAAAATCTTGTGGAGTATGTAAAGATCGAACCACGGTGGTACGGAATTCGTAATCGATATTAGAAGACATCAGTTCTTTAATGGAAGCAAGTACTGGACCTATATCGTATTGTGACAAGCCAATACTCTTAGCATAGTTAGAGGGAGAATTTTTAATGTCCATTGCAACATAATCTAACAGCCCCTCTTTTATCAATGACTGCAGTAATATAGGGTTTGAACCGTTGGTATCTAGTTTAATTAGATAACCCATGTCTTTGATTTTTCTTAAAAAAGAAGGTAATTGGGGTTGAAGAGTTGGTTCCCCCCCAGTTACACAAACTCCTTCAAGAATACCAATTCTAGTTTGTAGAAACTGTAATATTTCCTCTTCTGTAAATGCAGGGATGGTATGTCCCGTTGCCAAAGATGCATTGTGGCAAAAAGGGCAACGATAATTACAACCTCCAGTAAAAATACTGCATGCCACATGTCCTGGATAATCGAGTAAGGTTAACCTATATAATCCTTGAATGTTCATTCGGCATCTCCTTTTAAAAGTTGCTTTTGTGCTTTTTTCTTCTCACGAAGTTCTGCAAAAAAATCTTGCATAAGCTTTTTACATTCTTCTTCTAGTATTCCTGTAGTCACATCTGCCTGGTGGTTAAATGCATCCACTTGCAAAAGATTTAAGATGGAGCCTGCACAACCAGCTTTTGGATTCATAGCTCCAATTACGACGCGATCCATTCTAGATTGAACGATTGCTCCAGCGCACATCTGACAGGGTTCCAGAGTTACATACATAGTACAACCTTCCAGACGCCAATCACCTAGTTTTTTACTCGCTTTTGCAATTGCTAATACCTCAGCATGTGCAAGTGTTGTTTTACTTGTGTTTCTTTTATTATATCCTCGAGCAATGATTTTTCCTTCATATACAATGACGCACCCAATTGGTACTTCATCAATTTGAGCTGCTTTTTTTGCTTCTTTAATTGCAGCTTTCATAAACTTTTCGTCCATTTGGCTTCCCTTCATTTCATCATTATCGATATTGTAACATACCAATGTCTAAATGTAAATTATGCGCAAAGTGAGAAGCTTCTACTAAATCTTAGTTAAAAAGGATTTATTTTGCGCACTGTTTGTCTTGACATTGAGGAAGAAATTAAGTATACTAAACCATGCCTATCAAATTAGAAAGGCACTAAAATAGTTATAAAGTTTCCGTGCAGCCGGGGAGATAGCGGTGCCCTGTACCTGCAATCCGCTACAGCAGGGGTGATGTCTTGCCTAGGACATTATTATTGCATAGCTGCCCTTTATAAGTGGCGTTGACGTTTGGGTCTTGCGCAATGGGAATTTGTGAACCGTGTCAGGGCAGGAATGCAGCAGCACTAAGCAAAACCTCTCGTGTGCCGCGAGGGAGCCTGGGCCGAGCAAACTGTAAAGGTAACGTTTGTGGTAAGTGTTCAAAGCAAGGCGCACGGATTAATAATAGAAAAGTAATACTGGGTAATCCAGAATATAAATGATGTCGTCACATTTAGTGGACGGCATTTTTTAGTTCATAGAGAATTTGGATTTTCTATGATTAAAGTACGTGCATATTCCTTGCTCAAGGGGAAAAAGGTCTGCTGATCCCCAAAAAAGTAGTAAATTCTACTTATATTGACAAAATAAAGCTTTCCCAACAATTATAATTGGATTATAATAGTAGTAAGCTTTTATTTTTAAACTATTTAGGAGGCGTCGAAGTGTTACTAAAATCAAATGAAGTAAACTCATTAGCGAAAGATACTGTGATATTTCAGGAACATGAAGATGTGACTCACATTTGCATCATATTAAAGGGACATATTACAGCAAAATGCCTTGGCAGTAAGTTCACTCTTCCCCAAGGTTGTGTCGTAGGAATTCCAGATCTTTACCTTGGTAAGTACTTATGTGATTACGTAGCATCACAAGATGCAGTAATCTATCCTTTTTCGGTAAATCAACCCTCCGATTTAGAAAAACTTTTTGAAATAAATAAAGATTATCAAGGGTTAATGATTTATTCTCTTTGTGCATATATAAAGAAAGTAAGTGCAATTTTAGATGTGTTACAGGACAATGCTGATAATCTATATAATTTTATTCAAGAAAGTTATAATAAATATACAGATTATTGTAGTGAAAGTAATGAGAAGGTCGAACAGAGTATCATCATAACCAATATGAAACCGTATGAGAATGATCTAGCAATTTCAGAGGATGCATTAAATTATTATTTGGAGTGTGGTAAAATTCCAATCGCTCCAATCAAAGAATTTTTTGGACAGAGTTCACTTATGGCTATGCGACATATTGAGGAAGCATCAGGGCTTGTTGCAAATCTTATGATTCGAAGCATTGAGGTAACAACTTACATTGCGGATATTTTTAAGGCTATTATGAATCATGATGATACTGCCTTATTCAAAAATGTTGCTCAATTATACTTAAACCGCAAAACAAAAGGGTACCATTCCAAAGAGCTAATGGAAATCATTGATCTTATGGTGGACGAAGTAAATCGTACGGATTCCGTTTTGGAACAGAATACAAACAATAAGTTACCAATCAATCGTGCTCGTTTTGAAGAAATCTATTGTAATCTAATTTCTGGTACGCAAATGCTGGAGAGTGTAGAAAAAGAATCAAAATTGAGCCAATCAGAAATCCTGGAAAAGCTCAGAGGATCATTAAAACAGATTCTAAATTATTCGACTTTAGAAAAAGAAAAAGAACAAAGAATTACGAATCTAGTGAATTATTATATTAATCTAGAGGATAAATTAACATCCGCGGAGGATGTTCGTCTTCATCGAAGAGAGCTTTCAACTTTATTTTACGAACTGTATGAAGACGTATTTTATGTTGCTTATGAATCTGAAAAGATTCCAGAAGTCATTCATCTGTTCTTAAATTACGGATTTTTAGATGAACGTCTGCTAAACAAAGAACAATTAGTGTCCTTATATCATTTAAAAATGGATGAACCAGTAAAACCAATCAATGTCTATACAATATTTGAATGGTTGAAGCTTATCTATGAAGGCAAGAAAGATCCATCAAAGAATGAGTTTGATCAAGAATATCCAGAGTACATACGTCAATTAAAGAAATCAGAAGCCATGACAGAGGAGAAGTTAAAGGAACGCTTAACGAATCCAAAAGAGCGACTTCATTTTGAGATTGCGAATATGTTTACCATTAATAATAAAGTGGTGCATGCTCAGATTTCAACCTTTGTACCTTTCCTTTATGAACAGTCCTTCCTTAACTATCCAGAAAAAGAGCTGCTTACTAGAAAACGTGTCAATGAATCCTTTGCTCGAATTTTAGCGATTGACTATTCTGCTTTTTATAGAGAAAGTCTTTATGTGAATCAGGAAGCTGGAATTGAGAAGGAGTATATCGTGAAAGAGGTCTTTCCAGATATTATACTACTACCAATCACAGGAAGTGCTGGTTCTATGTGGCAAGAGATCAGTGGGAAACGTAGGATAAATCCAGGAAGATTTATGTTGCCAATCTTTTTGGATACCAATATAGACGATATTATGATACGATTATTTGGTCGCTTCCGTTGGGAGCTGTGTCGCTGTATTCAAGGGACTGCATGGAATAATTTAAAACATAAGTCGTTGACAAGTGAATATATGGATTATCTTCAATTTTACCGTAAGAATCATGATCTGACCGAGGATCGCAAAGAGAAGTTGAAACTTCAAATTCAAAAAGCAAGAAATAACAGTAGAGAAGTATTCGTTATTGATTATGAAGCTTGGATTAAGGGGGAATCGACAGGAGCAATTCGGTTAAATAAGGTGGTTAGAGAATTACTTGCGACCTATTGTCCATTTTCGAAACCAATTCGTCAAAAGATTATAACACAACCGATGTTTGTTGATGCTTATGCTAGATTTGTAAGAAATTCAGCGAAGAAGGTGCATGAAATGGAATTGAGAATACATGCGCTTCAGAAAGAGGATAAAATAATAACCAAAGAGATTTCAGATACCATGACATTTTATAGGGATTTATAAAAAAGAGGTGCTGTTGCATGATTTGAGATTCAATATGCAACAGCCTTTTTTCGGAGGAATGATGAGGACCAATTATATACTACGTAATGACATTGTAAATAATCATAATGATCGGTTAAACTATTTGAAAAAATACTTACCTTTTTTCAAATTACAAGAGACAAGTCTTGCTCAATACAAAGAAGGGAAGTATGCAGTTGTTGATGTTGGATACATAACAATGGCATTGCTACGTTATTTTATTGAGGAAAATCACTTTAATGATAGATCCTTATCTTATCAGGAGGTCTCTCAGTTTATCGGAGAATTATTGAGAGTAGACTTTGAGCTTAACTGCTCCAAAGAGGAAGAAACGGAGATTTCAGAGTATCTCTTTGATAAGATGAAAAACGATGGAAAACCATTTACAATGGACTATTTTGATCCTGCAACGAAAAAGGTGAAGACAGCTAGAATGAAGCTGTTTGAGTCAAAACTTGATAAGGATTTGGTGCTCTATTCAATTACAGCAGATGCGATTGAATTCTATCTAGAGACCAAAGAAGTGAAGGACGAGAGTAAGATTAGCATTCAGCAGCTTCTTTTAGAAAAGATGATTGCTACGAAAAATTTTAAAGGTGGGACAGATGTAATTAAGCGTATTAATAGCGAGGTTGTTAAGCTACGCTTAAAAAAGCAAGAGGTATTGGTATTATTGGCGATGAATGTTTTTGAGGGGGTTAAGGCACTTGAAGACTTCCAAAGAACAGGAATGCAATGGTTTGAAGAGGAACAGAAGGCATTCGTAAGAAACAAAGAGTTCATCGAACAAGCATTAAGAAAAGCAGAAGATCTTGCAAGAGAACACGGCAATCAAGTAGAATACACCAAAACACTTGAAGACATCTATGAACTTGAAACCCAGCTTCAAAAGGCAATGAGCAATCATAGCACCTTACTTTCTGATTGTATGGAACTTCAGGTGAAGTCAGATGAGATTATAAGTAAGCATAAATTTAGTCGCCTTAGAAATGCATTTGATTTTAATCGTTTTGTAGAGGTTGCAAAGCAGCACAATAATGTGTCCATACTTTCTCATCTAGTGACTCCTTTGTGTACACCAATGCTTAAGAAAAGCTTTTTCCTAGGAAATGTGGATGAACTGTTAACGTATACCTCAAATAAGGAGGAAGCAAAGGAGAAAGTCAGAGAGGCCAAGGAGGAAGTGTATCGTTTTGACGATGAGATAGAGGAGGAGAGAATCTCAGGGAATTATTTTGCAATGTTAAAAGTTTTATTGCAAATGATTGTAACAAGACAATCCTTTACTCTTATGGACTTTAATAAAGAATTAGAGATTACTTTTTTTGATGATATCTTTAAAAATAGTGATTACTATTCTTTTTTGGTTCATTTATGCCAAAAAAGAGAGTATGACTTAGAACGAATCATAACGCATCAAGATACTTTTTTTGATGCGATATTAGTGCAGTTTTTAAAAGAGTCATCTACTTCACGTTATGAGAAGCTTAAATTTCAATTAGTATTACCATCTTCTGTGAGTGAAGAGGGGATGGCAGTGCAAATGCAATCATTAGACGGCTCAATTGAGCATGCAGTAACAACGGCACATGCAGAATGTCGTTTTGTTACCTCTAATATCGTATTTATGCGAATGAATAAGTAGGCATAAGTTAGGTTGGAATGAAGCTTCCAATCGGCTTTGAAAGGAGTTTTATTAGATCAATGGACGATAAGAACTTTAATCTTGCAATGGAAGTGTTTCAAGCACTTCTCATTGGGGAAGAAATCAGTATGGAGACTGGAAAGAATGTAGATTTATATGAAGCATACACAGGGAATGCAAAAGTGAATGATATAGTGGATCATATGCTTAAAACAATGAACCTAAAGTTATATGATTATAACTATTCGTTGTATGTTTCAGCAGGGAGCTCTAATCGTGTGTTTGGCTATTCGAATGAGGAACTAAAAAGAAGCATGGGCCTTCGATTAAATAAGGAGCTTTATCTTAGTTACTACATTATTTTTAACATTATGACCTATTTTTATAGTGATTCAGCTAATTATACTTACGCAGAATACGTCAAGTTAAATGATATCATAGAAGCAGTAGATAAAAACCTATCAAGCAGCATAAAAAACATGAATCTTATAGTTAAAAATGAATTAGAGGAATCAAGCTTTGAAACACTCGCACTTACCTGGGATGAGCTTCCGGTAGTAAGTAGCGAAGACTCACAAGGAATTCGTGCTGGAAGAAGTGCTAAGGCAGGATATATAAAGTTAGTATTTAATTTCCTAATCTCTCAGAACTTATTTGTGGAAGCACAGGAACGATATTATCCGACCAATCGTTTTCACGCAATGGTGAAGAATTATTTTGAAGAAGAACAGGGACGTTTGTTTGAGATACTAAAAGAATTAGAACAAAAGGAGGAAACAAATCGTGCCACATATTAATCGTATCCGTGTCAATAACGTAAAATATAATTTTGGAACACAGGCGTATGATGACTTTGTTATGAAACCCTTTTGTCATAATACATTGTATGACCTTGCAAATGGTGGTGGTAAAAGTGTCTTGATGCTGCTGATGCTACAAAATGTTCTTCCAAATTGTACGCTGGATGAAAAACAACCAGTAGAAAAACTGTTTCGTACGGGGGATGGCAGCCAAACCATCCATTCTTTGATTGAATGGCGATTGGATGAGGAAGATGTTATCAATGGTTATCAGAATATGACCACGGGCTTTTGTGCAAGAAAAGCAGTACAAAAGGATTCACAAGAGGAGCAGAGGAAGGAAGCTGCCTCCATTGAGTACTTTAACTACTGTATCTTTTATCGTGAGTATAATGAAAATGATATTATTAATCTGCCTCTTGTAAAAGATAAGGAACGCATTACCTATACTGGACTGAAAAAGTACTTAAAGGAATTAGAACGTGATAATTCTTTGATTGTACGTATTTTTGATGTGAAGCGCGAGTATCAAGCATTTATTAGTAAATATGGATTATATGAGAGTGAATGGGAAATTATTCGTGGAATTAATAAAACGGAAGGTCATGTGAGAACCTATTTTGAAACGAATTATAAAACGACACGTAAAGTAATTGAGGATCTATTGATTGAAGAGATTATCCAAAAATCGTTTCAATTAAAGGCTGCAATCGGTGAAGAGGAATCCATGTCAAAAACCTTACTGGATATCCGAGAAAAACTGATGGAGTTATCTAAGAGAAAGCTAGAGCTAAGTAATTATGATCGTCAGATGGAGTTGCTTACTAATTTTTCTTTCCGATTAGAGTCGCTGCTCCACGTTTATGAGGAAATGAATACTTGTGAGCAGGATTTAAAGAAGGTATATGTACAAGCAATTCACGGAGCAAAGAAAACGCAGCAAAGCTATGACCAGCAAATGCTTCAAATTGAGGAGCTCAATGCAAGTATTGCAGGATACAAAAAGAAGTTGGAGCAGAGCAAGGTATATCAAAATGAATGTAAGAAAAATCTAGCCTTAAAAGAAATTGAACAACTTTCGAAACAATTGGAATCCTATGAGAAAGAAAAGAATGGATTATCACATACCCTGTTAGAAAAAGAGTGTATGAATGACTATCTGGAATACTTAAGTGAAAAACAAAAGAGAAATGAAGCTACAGAAGCCCTTAAAGCCGTTCAGAATAAGAATTCTGATCTGTCAAAGGAGATCGCTTGCTATGTCTACTTTGTTAAGAAATATTGGGATTCATTAACTTTAGAATTATCCGCAGAATTAGAAGAGTTGAGGAAAGAACGCCTGCAATTAGAGCTTGCAATCACTAGGGATAAAGAGCGTGAACTAGGACTAGAAAAGGAATTGGCGGTTATTGATAATCTATTAAAAATGACCAATGAAAAGTCGCTTGAGCTACAAAAGATAATATCAGCAAAGCGCCTAGATGCAGGTATTTTACTACTAGAAGAAGTTCCAACTACAATTCAAGAAGTAAAATACAGGATTGATGTACTAGAAAAGAATATTTCAATCGGTCAGTTAAAAAAGAAAGAGCTTTTAGAAAAAGAGAATGCTGTTATCCTTGGTATGGAGAAGGTTAAGTTTACGCTATCTCAGCTGGAGGAAAAACAAGTAGGCGAGCAAGAGTTTTTAGCGAGTTATGCAAAAGATAAGCAACGTGCGGAGCAGTTATTAAAGGCCTATGGGAAAACAGAGTATAAGGAGTTGTTAGATGAAATCCATTATAGACTTCGAAAGGCAATTCAACAGATAGCTTCCTTGAGGCAGGAGTACTCCTTGATTGAAGAAGAGTTGGCTCGCTTAAAACGAGGAGAATACTCCTTGGATGATTCCTTATTGCTATCAGCAAAAAATTACTTGCAGTCTCGATATCAAGTATCCGTAATGACTGGTATTGAATATTTAAATCAGCAACCGATTGATAATAGAAGTGAGCTACTAAGTAGAGTTACCTTCCTACCTTATTCCTTGATTATTACACAAGGTTATGAACAATGCTATCAAGATCTTAAGTTATACGGGAAAGAGTTTGATCAAGTTGTCATTCCAATGATCAATGGGCATGCCATTGATACGAATGAGATATCTTTGGATAACAAAGATATGATGCTTGTGTCAAAAGATCAAAGCTTACTCTATGATGACAAACGATTGGAACAAGAGAAATCACAGCTTCATAAACAATTAGAGGAGCTTTCTCACAAAATTAATCGTCTGGAGCAGCAAGAAGTTACGTATTCTGAAGATAAAGCATATATCCATATCTTTACTACTACTTCTTTAAAGGCGTATCAGAAAATCACGATTGAGAATCAAGAGACAATCTCAAGGTTGATGCAGGAAAAAGAAAAGGAAAGAATGCTTTATCAAGAATTAGACTTAAGGAGCAAAGAACTATTGGCTTTGGATGATGATATGTCTTCACAATGTAAGGAGTTAGGTCTACTAAAAGAGAGACTTCAACTCTTAGAGGAATTGACCATTCTGATGAAGCAAGTAGCTGAGTTATCCAAAGAGGAAGGGAATTATCAAAAGAAAGTAAAGCACCTAATGGAAGAGCTTATGGCTTGTAAAACAGCTTTACTAGGTGATAACAATAAATTACTTCAAGTTCGTCAACAAGAGGATCGTAAGAGGGAACGTCAACTTGAGCTAGAGCAGTTATGGGAAAATAAATATAAGATGTTCTATCAAGAGGGAAGCTATAAACAACCAAATCTAACAATGGAAGAGATGATACAAAAGCTAAATGGCTATCTTCAGGTAATGCAGTCCAAATATACGGATTTGGAGGATAAGAATCGTTTGATAAATTCTTATGTCCAAGCAATGAATCGTTGTTTAAAGAGTATAGAGAATCGTGGAATGTCAATAGCGAACCTAGAGACCCTGAAAGAGAGCGATTGTCTAAGGGAAACGAAGGAAGAAGAACTCAAAGCACTGCAAAGTCTACTGAAAGATACGAATACTAAGTATCAAGAGGTGGAACGTCAACTTATTGAGAAAAAAGCAATTTATAGTCGATATGAAGGCATGACGGAACAAGCACGAAAGGTTTATGAAGAGAACTTTGGAGCTTATGTTGAACAGCCTATGGACGAAATTGATATAAAAACCTTTGCAAAGGAAGCAGAACAGAAAATAGCGGCAATACAAATCAAAGAAAAACAGGTTAAGGATGGATTGGTAGAATTATTGCGAACTGTGGATCAGTTTTCCTTTATTGCTAAGGATGTGGAGAGATTACTTCGTAATCGTGTAACTACGATAGAGGATACAGCATTTGAGGAGTTAGTGGTTTCTCCTTTACAATTGTTGAGCTCTTTTGAACACTTAGAGGCTTCCTGGTACCGTAATGAAAAAGAGAAGAAAGCAAAATTAGAGGAATTTATATTAAACAAGCAGAAGATGAACCAGTCATTGATTGCCTTGAATGCACATGGATTAGCACAAGAAATCGAAGCTAGTGTACGAGTACCTCAAACGTTTGAGGAAACTCAAACATTAATTCAATCTCTACTGCAAGTGAACGAATGCTTAGAATTAGAAAAGAATCGTATTCTAAGTAGTATTAAAGACATGCAAAACATTAAGGACAATTTTGAAAATCAGTGCTTACAACGTTGTATTCATATAAAGACTGAGTTAGAACGTCTTCCAAAGTTATCTTGTATTACACTCGATAATGAGCAGATCCCAATGATTTCTCTTTCTATTCCTTATGTAAAAGAGGAGTTTTTAAAGGATAAAATGTCGCAATACATTGATGAAATTGTAAATGGAACCGATGCCTTTTTAGACAGTCAAGAACGGTTAAAGTATATACGCAATGCGTTATCACTTAAAAAACTATTTTCTGTCATTGTTACCGATATGAATGCAATAAAATTGAGCCTATATAAAAGAGAGCGTATCAAAGAACAGAGCCGTCATCTTCGTTATGAAGAAGCAGTTGGTAGTACGGGACAGTCCCAGGGTATTTATACGCAATTTTTAATTGCAATTATTACTTATATCTCCAATGTGAATTCACATCGTCTAGAGGATAAGGGATTAAGAAAGGTTATCTTTATTGACAATCCATTTGGTGCTGCGAAGGACGTCTATATCTGGGAACCAATCTTTGAATTGTTGGAACAGAATAAGGTGCAGTTGATTGTACCTGCAAGAGGTACAACACCTGCGATTACAAGTCGATTTGATGTAAATTATATTTTGGGTCAGAAACTAATTAATCAACGTCAGCAGACCGTTGTAGTTGATTATCATAGCACCGTAAAGGCTAGAGAGACAGAATTCACTCCTTTGAAGTATGAACAGACAAGTTTCGACCTGTATAGTGGATCGTAACGTTTTACTTGTGAAATAAGTCTTGTAATGTTAAGATGAGAGAAAAGAATGATCTGGAAGGAAGGGGAGCATATGCTTCAGTTGATTCATGTTCAAAAATCGTATCAAAAACATAAAGTAGTGGATGATTTATCGTTCTCTATACAACCAGGTGAAATCGTAGGCTTTATCGGCCCAAATGGAGCAGGAAAATCAACGACAGTATCTATGATTGCAACCCTAGTCCGACCAGATGAGGGTGAAATTCTTTTCCATGGTGAAAGTATTGTGAAGCATCCAGAACGAATCCGAAAAAGTCTTGGATTCGTTCCTCAGGATATCGCATTGTATGAGTCTTTGACAGGATATGATAATCTACGTTTTTGGGCTAATGCATATCATGTGGATTCTAAACTTATGAAAGAGCGTATGAGTAAAGTTTGTGAAATGATTGGTTTTACAAAGGAGCTCTTAAAGAAAAAAGTGAAAAACTATTCTGGGGGAATGAAGCGAAGATTGAATATTGGAGTTGCATTGTTACATTGTCCCGAGCTTGTTATCTTAGATGAACCTACGGTTGGTATTGATATTCAATCAAGAAAGCAAATCTTAGATGCAATTAGAAAACTAAAAGATGAAGGAACGGCTATTATCTATATTGGACATTACATGGAGGAGGTTTCAACTCTTTGTGATCGTGTTATCATGATGAATCAGGGGAAATGCTTGCTCAATGCAAAGCTACCAGAGGCGTTAAGGATGCAAGGGAAAACCTATACTTTGGAGCAATTATATGAGCAAGTAAATAGTTAGATACATCTTATCACGAACTAAGAGGACATCCATGCTTAGAAAGACCACTAAGAGTATTCCTTATTCTTGGTGAAAATAGTTGTTGTGGGGGAACAAGAATGGAAAAATATAAGACTATCGTTCAAATTGAAAAGATAAAAAAATGTTTAGAAGAAGGAAAATGCACCGAAGCACTAGAGGTTGCGGAAAAGGTTGATAAAAAGAGAATAAAAAATGTATCTGATTTAGGAATTGTTGCAGAAAGCTACTTTCAAAATCAACGATATGAAACAGCCAAAGAACTTTTTTTAAGAATTTATGAAAAGAGTCGCTCTAGAAGAGTAGTTGCGCAATTGGTTCATTTGTCCATTCGATTGGAGGAGATCAATGAGGCAGAGGACTATTTGGAGGAATTCATTGAAATCGCCCCTTTGGATTTTTATCAGTACATATTTCGTTATAGTATTGATAAGTTAAAGAAGATGCCTCTGGTGAAACTAATTGAAGACCTCGAAGAGCTTAAGAAAGCAGAATATATTGAGAGTTGGGCTTATGAACTTGCGAAACTGTATCATAAGGCTGGCTTAAAGGATAGATGCATTGCAGAATGTAACGATATTATTCTTTGGTTTGGGGAAGGGGATTATGTGGAACGTGCAAGAGCACTTAGAGCATATTATCTAGGTGAATTAGATCCTACCCTTTTTACAGAAGAAAAAGAAGTTATAAAAAAGAAACAAGAACCAAAAGAAGTAGAAAAGCAAGAGGCTGAAGGCATGGAATCAATAGCCGTAGAGAATTCTTCTGAGGATGAAGTGGAAAAAGATGATGATATGAATGAAGAGTTTCCACCAGATACTATGAATTATCAGGAAAGTCATGACACCATGAATTCGGAGGATATGGAAGAAGTTTTATTACATGATGATACAAATAATGATTCTAAGATGATATCTATGTCAACTGACGAGGAAGATGAGATTAGTTTGGCAGTTGCTCAGGTGATTGATCAGATATTTGAGGGCAATGGTATAGAAAATAGTCCTGAAGCAGAAACTCAAAGTAAAGAAGAAAGTGAATGGGAAGTAAATAAAGTTCAGAATCAAGAGGCAATTAATGCAGCAGATACTCAGAGTGAGGAACAACAGAGTATCAATTCCATCTCTGTAGATAGTATAAATGAAGATAGAATAAATGAAGATAGTATAAAAGAAGATAATATAAAAGAAGATAGTATAGAAACGAGAGCTCAAAGTCAGGATGATGAGAACTCAGAAGAACGATATAGTCATGAGAAAGAAGATACGTTATTAAGCTCACTAGATGCTCCAGAGAAAGACAGTAGGGTACAACAAAATATTTCCTCTGAAGACTTTAAAGAGAATGAAAAAATAGAAGACATCTCTAATAACGAAGAACACAAGCAATCCATGCAAAAAAAACTACAGAAAAAGATTCAGTTAAAGGCGATAACCAATGAACAGTTGCTTGGTGAGGAAGCTGAGGATTTATTATCCTACCTTCAACAAAGACAAATTAATCTTGCTGATATCTTTGGATATTTTGTGCGAAATGAGTCGGTGCAAAAACAATTAGTACGAAGTATTGATCAAGCATTAGCACAAAAAAGTAGTAGCATCAATCTAATTATAACTGGTGAAGAAAAGAGTGGAAAAACAAGACTTAGTAAATGCATTGCTAAATTGCTGTATCGAATGAATTTGGTAGCATCCACTAAGGTAGCATTAGTGGATGGAGAAAAATTAAATTCCATTCCTATGTTATCCAAAAAAGAGCAGCTATCAGATTGTGTTATGGTAATTGAACGTGCTGGAAGAATGACCAAGGACACCATTCGAACTCTAATCAAGTTAAGGGAAGAGCTACATGGGCATGTTGTAATTATTTTAGAGGATACTAGAGAAAATATAAATCATTTGTTAAGAGAGAATTCTTTCATGAATGGTGTATTTAATAATCGAATTCATCTTCCTAAGTATACGTTAGAGGATTATATGGGCTTTGCGTATGATTATATTAGCGAGAAAGAGTTTGAGATTGAAAGAGAAGCCTACATTGCATTGCAAAATGATTTCTCAACTTTAATGATGAAAAAAAGAGAAAATACATTGACTGCAATTTTCTCTTGTCTTGATCAAATTATGTGTAAAACTGAAAAACGAAGTGCGGCAAATTTGAAAACTATGACCGAAACAGGTCAGTTTGGAATTGCTGAACTTATGGTAATTAAAAAAGAAGATCTTTAAATTTTGAATTTTAATCGAATATCATTTTTTAGCCTTTGCCCTCCCTTAGATTCTACATTTTTTGAAATATTAAGTATGTAGGATTCATTCTGGGCATAGGCTTCCAATGGCTCAATTTCAATACAATTATTAATTGCATCATAACGAATCGCTGTTTTTAATGGGGATTCGTTTGTTGTTGTTACGTAAAGATTCATATTATTCACTGTGGCTGGATTCAATGGTGCAGTGAATTTAATTTTCCATAAGAAATTTCCAGTTTTATATTTCATGTCTTGCTTGACGAGAGTCTCAGTACCGCCAGACATAGATTCGATTTGGATATAATTTGACGCCATAGAATCACCTCGCATTCTCATGTATTTTGGATTATTATACTATATTTTTAAGCTTTTTAAAACTATATTTGCAAGAAAGAAGGACTTTTTATGGAAAAAGTACAATTTAAACCAGGGAATATGTTGTATCCACTGCCAGCAGTTATGGTGAGCTGTTGTGATGAAAAAGGGAACAATAATATTATAACAGTTGCTTGGTGCGGAACTGTATGTACAAATCCACCTATGGTTTCCGTTTCTATACGACCAGAACGTTACTCTTATGAGCTAATAAAGAATACAAAAGAGTTTGTAATAAATCTAACAACGGAAGAGCTTGTCAAGGCATGTGATTACTGTGGAGTTCGATCAGGAAGGGATGTGGACAAATTCAAAGAGATGCATTTGACACCAGTTAAGGGAACACAAGTAAATGCACCGATCATTGAGGAATCTCCAGTTAACATTGAATGTAGATTAAGAGAAATCATATCTCTTGGCTCTCATGATATGTTTTTAGCTGATGTTGTAGCAGTCAATGTTAGCAAACAATTCTTTGCAGAGAACGGCAAATTTGAGTTAAATGAAGCCAAGCCAGTTGTATATTCTCATGGTCAGTACTATGGGATTGGTAATCTCCTTGGTTCCTTTGGTTATTCTGTACGGAAGAAAAAAAAGAAGAAATAATGGAGGGAGATATGATCAGCAAAAATATTGTGCTCATTGGAATGCCAGGAGCGGGGAAAAGTACTATTGGTGTTATACTAGCGAAAGTGTTAGGATATCAGTTTATTGATACAGATTTACTCATACAAAAGAGGGAAAAGCGATTACTCAAAGATATTATAAAAGAAGATGGATTGGAACGTTTTATTCAAATTGAGAATGAAGTCAATGCATCTTTGACGACCACTCAATCCATAATTGCAACCGGGGGAAGTGTCATTTATGGAAAAGAGGCAATGGAGCATCTTCGTGAAATTGGTACTATTGTTTATCTAAAACTCACCTATCGTACCATTAGTATGCGATTGGGAAATATACGTCAAAGAGGAGTCGTATTGAAGGAAGGTCAAGATCTGGCTGGACTTTATGAGGAGCGTTGTCCTTTATATGAAAAATATGCAGATTTTGTAGTAGATTGTGAAAATATGGATATGGAATCAGCTATGGAGATGATACTTCAAAAGCTAAACGGGAAGTAGAATGGATGTTCTCTTTCTGGCTTAAGTACGTTTAAATATAGTTAATATCAGTGTTTTGGGTTAAAAAATCATTTACAAATACAATCTTTGTGTTATAATCAAATGTAGATATCAAATTATACAAATAAGGAACGCAGTTTATGTGCAATATTTCTAAAACACGAGACTCAAGCGTTATATATAACTGCATAAATAATTAATTCGAGGTGTGCAATGAAGCAGTATATTATAAAAGGCGGAAAAGCCTTGGCTGGTGAGGTTACTATAGGTGGTGCAAAAAATGCAGCACTAGGTATTATAGCAGCTGCAGTTATGACGGACGAAACCGTAACTATAGAGAATTTACCTGATGTTAGTGACATTAGTGTTTTATTACAGGCGATAGAAGTGATTGGAGCAAAGGTAGAACGAATTGATCGACATACAGTTAAAATCTGTGGTGGAACGATCCATTCCAATCGCATTGATGATGATTTTATAAGAAGAATTCGTGCCTCCTATTATCTTTTAGGAGCTTTACTAGGCAAATACAATCAAGCAGCAGTAGCTTTACCTGGTGGTTGTAACATTGGAAGTCGTCCATTTGAACAACATATCAAGGGATTTGAAGCATTAGGTGCTGAAACTAAAATTCAACATGGATTAATTTGTGCGAAAGCAAAAAAATTAACCGGTAGTCATATCTATCTAGATATTGTTAGTGTTGGTGCAACGATTAATATCATGCTAGCAGCAGCCTTAGCAGAAGGGCAAACCGTTATTGAGAATGCAGCGAAGGAACCACATATCGTGGATGCAGCAAACTTCTTAAATAGTATGGGTGCTAATATCAAGGGTGCAGGTACTGATGTTATTCGTATCAAAGGTGTATCAAAGTTACATGGTAGTACCTACTCTATTATTCCAGATCAGATTGAAGCCGGTACTTTTATGTGCGCAGCTGCAGCAACAAGAGGAGATGTTACAATCAAGAATGTAATTCCAAAGCATATGGAAGCAATTACTGCTAAACTTGTAGAAATTGGATGTGAAGTAGAAGAATTCGATGATGCTTTGCGAGTTGTTGCGTCCAAGAGATTGGGACATACACAAGTAAAAACATTGACTTATCCAGGATTTCCAACGGATATGCAACCTCAGATGACGGCTGTATTAGCAATGTCTACTGGGACAAGCATAGTAACTGAAACAATCTTTGAGAATAGATTTAAGTATGTCGATGAGCTTGTGAGAATGGGAGCATCGATTAAGGTTGAAGGAAATACTGCTATTATTACTGGGACACAAGACTTGACTGGTGCAAGTGTTGGAGCTACTGATTTGCGTGCAGGAGCTGCATTAGTTATTGCAGGTTTAGCAGCAGAAGGTGTTACTACAGTGGAGCAGGTAGAATTCGTAGAACGCGGTTACGAAGATTTTGAGCTTAAATTACGTGAGCTCGGTGCAACAATCGAAAAAGTCGATAGTGAAGATGAAAAATCAGTTCGTAAAGCAAAATTAAAGATTGGCTAATTAAAAAGTCATGTCAGAAGATTTCTGACATGACTTTTTTTAATTCATAGGAAACTTCATTTCCTATGAATTAAAAATGCCCTAAAAAACAGGGCAATAATGCGGGGATACCTCCCTCGGCGCGGGAACAAAGTGTGCTATGAGAGACTTTAATCGTTAGAGTGTGCAAAGCACACTTTGTTCACTCCATGGGTTTTCTATAAAATTGCAGTAACAAAAATATTAGGGTGTGTTGCTAAATCAATAAATCGATCATCAATTCGAATGACTGGTCGCGTTATATTATTACGATTCATCAGTACAATTTCGCCGATCTCGCCCGTATTTAGTCGTATTGTGCTATGTAGATAAAGTTGAGTAATATGATCAAAAAATGTCATAAGATATTTAGGATCATATTTTGTCAATCCTTCGGTCTCAAAGATTGAGATAACTTCAAATGGACAAAGTGGACCACGATATACGCGAGCACTGGTCATAGCATCGAATACATCTGCGATCATAACTAGTTTTGCAAATTTATCAATCTGCTGATCGTGTAAGCCCATTGGATACCCAGAACCATCACATCGTTCATGGTGCATCATAGCAGACATTTTTATATGTATATTAATATCAAGTGGACGAAGAATCTCATAGCCCCGAAGTGCATGGGTCTTGACAATAGAGTACTCTTCTTCTGTTAATTTAGCAGGTTTGAATAATATTTCATTGGGAATGGCAATCTTTCCGATATCATGTAATAGTCCACATAGGGTTGCAGTCTCTATATCTCGTTTTGAAAATCCCAACCAAGTAGCAAGTATTTTACATATTATAGATACATTCACACAGTGAGTATAGGTATGATCATCATGGCCACGCATGCAGTGTAGCATATCGAATACATGAAGTCCATTACGAGACGAGGATATCACATTGTTCATGTCATGATAAAGGGAAAGAAGATCCACTTTATTCTTGCCATCGATGAGATCACTCATCACATCTTTCAGATTGTTTGTCATGTTTTGAACATTATGATCAAATTCTTTGAATTCTTCGGTTCCCTTAAGCTTTTCATGATATAAGTCATTTATCAATGGTTCCGCTGGAAGTTCATCAGGAGTACTATCTTCTACTTGAATTCGTACGATATCGACGGAGTAGAATTTTAAACGCGTAATAATTTTATCAGATAATTTGGTACCTTCTTGTATAATCAGTAGGTTGTTAAACGAATAAATATTTTCTGCAACAACCATCTCAGGTTTCAACTGACTAACCGGGACTTTTACAGTTTTCATAAGTTCTCCTTTTGACTTGGTTTAGTAACATGATTATCGGCAACTTTAACTAAATAAATTATATGAAGAAAGGGCAATTTAGTCAATATCCATAAATGATAGATTATTTATAAAAAGTGATAGAGAAGGTTATGGCTAATTGACAATAAATAGTAAATGTGGTATGATTCACATACCCCCATAGGGTATGTGAATCATACCTAAGAAAGGAGAAGTATGAAAGAAGTCTATAATATTACAGGAATGTCATGTGCTGCATGTAGCAGTGCAGTAGAAAGAGTCACTCGTAAACTACCTGGAGTAAAGTCAAGTGATGTAAATCTAACCATGGGACGTTTATTGATAGAATATGATGAATCACAAGTAACTCCTGAACTCATAATGGAAAAGATTAAGAAAGCAGGGTTTGGTGCATCTCCCTTTATTGCGGAACAACAACATACAGAAGCAGCAATTTTGGATCAAGAGGAAAAGGAACAACATCAGTTTCAAAGACAGAAACGGAATCTAATCATTGCAATTGTATTTTCGATTCCATTGTTGTATATCTCCATGGGGCATATGGTACCATGGCCGATGCCAGTTCCAGAACTGATTAGCCTTCATATGCATCCGTTGAATTATGCAATCATACAGCTAGTCTTGACAACAGTTGTATTAATCTGTGGGAATAAATTTTACCGCAATGGATTTTATGCATTATTCAAAGGGAATCCTAATATGGACACATTAGTTGCTGTTGGTACAAGTGCAGCATATATATATAGTATAGTAATGACCTTTTCAATTATTAGCAATGAAAAGCATGCGCATCATCTCTACTTTGAATCGGCAGCAGTTGTTGTAACACTTGTAATGCTTGGGAAGTTTTTAGAGAGTAAAAGTAAGCATAAAACGACTCAAGCAATACGAAGTATGATGGAACTTGCCCCAGACACTGCAATATTGCTAGTGGATCAAAAAGAGACCGAAGTCAAGGTGAATGAACTGCGTGTGAATGATCTGGTTATTGTGAAGGCTGGAATGCGTATTCCTATTGATGGAGTGATTATCTCAGGAAGTAGTAGTGTAGATGAGTCAATGTTAACAGGAGAGAGCCTGCCAGTAGAGAAAAGAGTTCAGGATAAAGTTATTGGCGGAAGTCAAAATCACGATGGTATGTTGATGATTCAAGTAACCTCCGTTGGTGAAGATACAACATTATCTAAGATTATTCGCTTGATGGAAGAAGCACAAGGGAAAAAAGCACCGATTTCTAAAGTGGCAGATAAAGTAGCAGGGATCTTCGTTCCAGTGGTAATGTGCTTAGCGGTTCTTTCTGCAATCATCTGGTTAGTGACTGGACAGACCTTTACCTTTGCACTTACTATCTTTGTTTCTGTTTTAGTAATTGCTTGCCCATGTGCACTGGGACTTGCAACACCTACAGCCATTATGGTAGGAACTGGTTTAGGTGCGAGTCATGGAATCCTAATTAAAAGTGGAGAAGCATTAGAAATCACTCATGCGGTGGATACCGTTGTGCTTGATAAAACTGGAACAATTACGCAAGGAAAACCGAAGGTAGTAGAAATCGTTAGTGAACACATCGATAAAAATCAACTCATTGCAATAGCAGCAAGTGTTGAAGCAGGAAGTGAGCACCCTCTTGCAAAAGCCATTGTAAAGGAATACAATGAGAGCAAAAATCCGTATCATTATTCAATTTCTGAGTTTACAAATCATTCAGGAATTGGTGTTCATGCAAAGCTGAATGAGACTGGACAAATGGTATGGGTTGGCAATAAGAAAATGTGTGAAGAGCAGAACCTTTCAATACAAAGATATGAGGATGCTGCTCATGCGATGGCCTTAAAAGGACAGACACCAGTTTTTGTGAATTTAGAGAATGAAGTAGTAGGTGTCATTGGTATTGCAGATACAATCAAAGAAAATAGTACAGCAGCCATTGATAAGTTAAAGACATTAGGACTGGCGGTTTATATGTTAACAGGAGACAATCAAACAGCGGCTGAATATATCGGTAAGCAGGCTCATGTGGATCATGTCATTGCTCAAGTTCTTCCACAAGATAAGGCGGATGTAATTCAATCGTTGCAAAAACAAGGGAAAAAAGTATGTATGGTTGGAGATGGAATCAATGATGCACCATCTTTAATTCAAGCAGATGTTGGTATTGCAATTGGAAGTGGTAGTGATATTGCAATTGATTCTGCGGATTTAGTACTGATGAGATCTGATTTGATGGATATTTATCGAGCCATACGATTAAGTCATTTGACGATTCGTAATATCAAACAAAATCTCTTTTGGGCATTTATTTATAATACCATTGGAATCCCAGTTGCGGCAGGATTATTATATCCATTTACCGGTCTTTTGTTGAATCCTATGATCGGTGGGTTAGCAATGTCGCTAAGTTCTGTTTGTGTTGTTGGAAATGCATTAAGGCTAAGGTATCAACGATTAGATTAGGAGGGTTTCATGGAGGAGAACGAAGAATGCTGTGTTCGCCATAAACATCGGAATGAAATGGAGTATAAGGATTTAATACATCGCCTGAATCGTTTAGAGGGTCAGATTCGAGGAGTTAAGAGGATGGTAGAAGAGGAGTATTATTGTGTTGATATATTAACACAGGTTTCTGCAATCCAAGCAGCTTTAAATAGTTTTAACAAGGTTTTACTTTCTTCTCATATACGTTCCTGTGTAGTCGAAGAGATCAAAGATGGGAATGAACAAGTAATTGATGAATTACTATGTACCATTCAAAAAATAATGAAATAATGGAGGGTAACTATGACGACACTATATATCAAGGAAATGAGTTGTAACCATTGTGTTCAAAGAATAGGAGCTTTACTAAGTGAGCTTAATTTAGAGCATACCATTTCTCTAGAAGAGAAAACTGTTTCGGTTGATACGGTAAGCATGGACCTTACCGATATCATCAATGAATTAGATGACATTGGTTTCACAGCAACAGTAGTTAAGTAAGGATTTGGAAGAAAATATCGCTTGACTTTTGATTTATTCTTCGATATCCTTATAGGGCAATATGCAATGTTGCAGTTTAATAATGAATTAGACAAAAAAGTACGATAAGTTCATAGATACATTTCTCTTATTTAGAGTGACGGAGAGTAAAGACTCAGTGAAGTCACGGCAACCCCCTGTGAGTGGAAGGTGCCAAGTTGAGCGAGTAATCGAACAATAAGAGGATTTGATTTAATCAATCAAGTCCGCTTATGCGGACTTTTTTTGTTTGAATAACAAAAGTTTTGTAATTATGAAAGGAGTTCAAATGAATAATAAGTTATTATTTACTTCTGAGTCTGTTACGGAAGGACATCCAGATAAAATCTGTGATCAGATATCAGATGCAGTACTAGATGCGATGCTAGAGCAGGATCCAATGAGCCGTGTGGCATGTGAAACAGCAATTACCACTGGTTTAGTTTTAGTTATGGGTGAAATCACTACAAGTGGTTATGTTGATATTCAAAAAATCGTTCGTGATACGGTTCGTGAGATTGGTTATGATCGTGCAAAATATGGTTTTGATGCAGATACTTGTGGTGTTATCGTTGCTTTAGATGAGCAGTCCAAAGACATTGCAATGGGAGTGGATCAAGCCTTAGAAGCGAAAGAGCATAAAATGAGTGATGATGACATTGAAGCAATTGGTGCAGGAGATCAGGGTATGATGTTTGGCTATGCAACCAATGAAACCGAAGAATACATGCCTTATCCAATTTCTTTAGCACATCGTTTAACGAAACAATTATCTAAGGTTAGAAAAGATGGAACCTTAAGCTATCTTCGTCCAGATGGAAAATCACAGGTTACTGTAGAATATGATGAGAATGGTAAACCAATTCATTTGAATGCAGTCGTGTTATCCACTCAACATGATCCAGATGTGACTCAGGAGCAGATTCATGCTGACATTAAGAAGTATGTATTTGACCCAGTGTTACCAAAGCATATGGTTGATGAGAATACAAAATTCTTTATTAATCCAACCGGCCGTTTTGTAATTGGTGGACCAAATGGCGATAGTGGATTAACTGGTCGAAAGATTATTGTTGATACTTATGGTGGGTATGCACGCCATGGTGGTGGTGCGTTCTCAGGAAAGGATTGTACAAAGGTTGACCGTTCTGCAGCTTATGCAGCAAGATACGTAGCAAAGAATATTGTAGCAGCAGGAATCGCTGATAAGTGTGAAATTCAGTTATCTTATGCAATTGGTGTAGCACAACCAACTTCTATTATGATAGATACCTTTGGAACTGGAAAAATTAGCGATGAAGTGTTAACAGAAATTGTTCGTAAACACTTTGATCTTCGTCCAGCTGGAATCATTAAGATGCTTGACTTAAGAAGACCAATTTATAAGCAAACAGCTGCCTATGGTCACTTTGGCCGTCACGACATTGATGTTCCATGGGAAAGATTAGATAAAGTCAATGAATTAAAATCATATTTATAAAATAAGCGAGATTATCGCTGTCAAAGGGGCTGTCGCATTGTCGGATCTAGGTCCCTATAAAACACCATATATCTTTATTTGCCACGATGAGAATAAAATATGGTGCCTTATAGGGTGCTGAGTTTGATATGCGATAGTCCCTTTATTTTATGCTAGAAGCTAGGTTATACTACTATCACATAGAACTATTAGTTTATATTTATGCATGCTTTAGAATACTTTCATGAACTTCACCGAGAGTTTAGGTGTAACTCATAGAAGAATATGGTATAATAAGTGATAGATTATCGAAAAAAGAGAGCAGGAGATTAGAAGATGAATCTTAAAAATCGTCTTAAAACAGCATTCTTGATTATAATTATTTTACCTATTATGCTTGCTTTTTTGATTGGGAATGTGATTATTAGGTATCAGATGGACTCCATACAGAAAACCTATAATATTGAACATGATTCCATTAAGGTATTTACCAATCCGCTACAGATTCTGAATCGAGTAACGAGAGATGTTTTTAATCGAATAAAGCTATATGCAATGACTGCTCCCTCTTTACTAGAGGATACAACATTTATTAGTGCGCTGAATGATGAATTAAAAGATAAGTATTCCTTCCTTGTAGTTAAGAAGGGAGATGAGATGATTTATGTAGGTGATCCAGCAAAGGTAGCTGAGATTAGTAGCAGTATCGAGCTATACGGATCTTATAATACTCAAGTAGATGGTGGCGTTTATGTAGGTGGTGATCATCCAGTGCTTGTAAAACAACAGGACTTTACATGCAGTGATGGAACAGTAGCAACCATACTTATATTCACTGATATTGATACCGTAGTACCTCAAGTAAAATCATTTGCAATTCAAGCACTAATATCTTTTATCTTTATTATTGTTATTACAGCCTTCTTTTTAATTCTATGGCTCTATCGTGGAATCATTTATCCTCTGAATGTTCTAAAAAGAGCAACGAAGGAGATGAAGGAAGGGAATCTAGATTACTCCATTCAGATGCATTTAGATGATGACATTGGACAATTATGTAGTGATTTTGAAGAAATGAGAATTCATTTAAAAGAGTTAATTGAAGTAAAGATGCAGTATGAAGAAAATTCAAAGGAGCTACTAAGCAATATATCGCATGATTTAAAAACACCTTTGACCACGATTAAAGGTTATGCAGAAGGTATTATTGATGGCGTTGCAGATACACCAGAAAAGATTGATCGATATGTAAAGACTATTTATCATAAAGCTAATGATATGAGTGTGCTTGTGGATGAGCTATCGATGTATGCAAAGATTGATAACAATGCCATGCCATATAATTTTAGAATTATAGATGCCTGTGAATACTTTAATGATTGTGTGGATGAGCTTACCTTTGAGATGGAGGTAAAGAACATTCATTTTGACTATCAAAATGAAGTTACTCAAAACTGCAAGATTATTGTTGATACGGAGCAGATGAAACGAGTAATCCATAATATAATCAATAATTCTGAGAAATATATGGATAAGGAAGAAGGAGTAATAGAAGTTCGCGTTATAGAATTGGATGAGCAGATTCAGGTAGAGATTAAAGATAATGGGATCGGAATTGACCAAAAGGATTTACCATATATATTTGATCGTTTTTATCGTGCAGATGAGTCAAGAAATTCAAGCAAAGGTGGTAGTGGACTTGGACTTGCCATTGTTCGTAAGATTATTGAAGAGCATGGTGGAAGGATTTGGGCATCTAGCAAGCTATATGAGGGTACCTCAATTTATTTTACGGTTATGAAATGGTCAGAAAAAGCAATGGAGGAAACAAAGTTTTCAAAGATCAAGAAAGAAATGATTCTTCAGGTAAAGGATTAGTAAAGGAGGGATTTTGTGGATAAAATACTAATAGTAGAAGATGAACAAGCAATTGCTGAGTTGGAGAAGGACTATCTAGAACTGTCAGGTTTTGATGTGACAATTGAAAATAGTGGTGATAAGGGTTTAGAAAAGGCATTGCAAGGAGATTACAAACTAATTATCCTAGACTTAATGCTACCTAAAGTGGATGGGTTTGAAATCTGTAAGAGGGTACGTGAAGAGAAGAATATTCCAATGATTATGGTATCTGCTAAGAAGGATGACATTGATAAGATTCGAGGACTTGGATTAGGCGCTGATGATTATATGACAAAGCCATTTAGCCCAAGTGAGCTTGTTGCGAGAGTAAAAGCACATCTTGCAAGATATGAGCGTTTGCTTGGTAGTGGAGTAAAAGAAAATGAAATCATCGAAATTCGTGGAATTAAAATTGATAAAACTGCACGTAGAGTTTATATCAATGGAGAAGAGAAGGCATTTACGACAAAAGAGTTTGATTTACTTACCTTTTTAGCTGAGAATCCAAACCACGTATATACGAAGGAAGAATTATTCCAAGAAATTTGGGATATGGAGTCGATAGGGGACATTGCAACTGTAACCGTTCATATTAAAAAAATTCGTGAGAAAATTGAAGCGAATACATCAAAGCCTCAGTACATTGAAACAATCTGGGGTGTTGGATATCGATTTAAGGTGTAAAGAACTAATGATCAAACTAGAAAATGCCACAAAGTAAACACAAAAACAACAACGATTGAAAAAAGCCAAATTGGAACGATTTAAAGGTAACTCACCGGAATATAATTGAATGAACTAACAAACAAATCAGGAGCCCGAAACTCCTGATTTTGTTATTTAAGAGAGAAAAGGAGCTTGAGTATGAAGTGATGTATCAGTAAAAGCTTGTGGAGATTAGGATATATGATATAATTGCTTTAAAAAACTTGAATTTGGAGAAGTAGATTATGACTGTAAATGAAGTAATTGATAAGAAATTTAGGGGCAGTGTTTATATTGTTCAAGATAGCAAGGTTTTATGTGAAAATGCAACTGGATTCGCTGATTTTGTAAATGAAATTCCTAATACAATAGAAACCAAATTTGCAAGTGCATCAGCTGGAAAAGTGTTTGTTGCTGTAGGAATATTACAGTTAATTGAGCAACGGAAAGTGAAATTTAATGACACTTTGGGAGAACTTCTTGATATCGATTTAAAGGGTATTGATGCTGATGTAACGATAAAGCAATTATTAAATCATACTTCGGGCGTTCCGGACTATTTTGATGAGAGTATTATGGAAGAATATGAAGAGTTATGGATTGATTATCCTAATTATAAGATTAGACATAATAGTGATTTGCTTCCATTATTCATAAACAAACCGATGATGTATCATAAAGGTGAAAAATTTCAATACAATAATTCGGGTTATGTATTGTTGGCAATGGTAATTGAAAAAATAACCGGTATGTATTTTGACGAATATTTGCAAAAAAACATTTTTGATGTGTGTAGTATGAATTCAACGGGTTATTATGAGTTAGATAGGCTACCAGCGAAATGTGCCAATAACTATATTTATTCTGCAGATACAGATGATTACCGAACAAATATTTTCTCTGTTGATGTAAAAGGAACTGGGGCAGGTGGAGCATTTATCACTGTAAAGGATATTGCTAAATTTTGGACTAATTTATTAGAGGGGAAACTAATCTCAAAAGATTTAGTTGCAAATATGCTTAGTAAACAAAGCGGAGATGGAAGTGATGACGAAGAGGGTTACTATGGTTATGGTGTATGGATTATAGATAATCCTACTGGTAAAGATATTGCATACTTTCAAGGTTGTGACCCAGGAGTAAGTTTTATTTCCGAATATAATCCTAATAGTGGTGTTATTTCTGTATTAGTAAGCAATTATGGAGATAATGTATGGAAAGAAATGCGAAAAATAAGAGAAGTTCTTTATAAGGAATAGTACATAATAAAAGGGAGTTAGATGCTACATAAACTAAGTTTCACTGGACACATCCTATCTATAAAAAGTCTATTAGTTATGAATTAGAATCGATGTTAATCATTTGACATTACATGGAAATAGCTATATAATGGAAGCGCTGAAGTAGAAGGAATTACCTGATAAAGAAGCGCTTAAATCCATTCACTCTAAGAAGGTAGAGATTCTACCGATAAGAGGAATCTTATATTTAGCGTATTAAGCTTTTGAAGGAGGTATATCTTCAAAAGCTTTTCTTTTTACTTTCCAAGCTACGTAAGGTAGAATCATTATTTAGGAGGCTTTGAAATGAGAAAGAAAATTGGTTTACTCGTATGCACATTACTATTAAGTGTAGCTACCTTTGCGGGATGCTCAAAAGAAGAGGACACTAAAACAACAGACGTGGTAGCTACTACTGAACCAACCAAGGAGGCCACACAAGAAGTAACCACGGAACCAACCAAGGAATTAGCTCAAGAAGTCACGCAAGAACCAGCCAAAGAAAAAAAGACAATTCAGGTTGCTGCGTTGAAAGGTCCAACCGCAATGGGTCTTGTATCAATGATTGATTTAAGTGAACAAGGAATGACAACAAATAATTACG
Source organism: Bacillota bacterium (assembly GCA_023415655.1). Lineage (GTDB taxonomy): Bacteria > Bacillota > Clostridia > Lachnospirales > Lachnospiraceae > Lachnoclostridium. The sequence continues at coordinate 54,523 of JAEZKD010000125.1, forward strand.
AGCTAACCGTGGCAGGAGCAGCAGATGAAATTACGGCAGGTATCCTTAAGGGAGATTATAAAATAGCTGCAGTTCCATGCAATCTAGCCTCAGTGTTGTATGCAAAGAGCAATGGTGGAATCAAGGTTGCAGGGATTAATACGCTTGGTGTATTGTACATAGTAGAAACTTCAGATACAATTCAGAGTATTCAAGATCTAAAGGGTAAGACCATCTATTCCACAGGTAAGGGAACGACTCCAGAGTTTACGTTAAATTATCTTTTAAGAGCACATGGAATTGATCCTGAAAAGGATGTAACGATTGAATATAAGTCAGAGGCAACCGAAGTTGCAGCAATTTTAAGTGAATCACAAAATGCAATTGCTATGTTACCTCAACCTTATGTTACAACTGTTATGATGAGCAATGATAAGGTAAGAATTGCACTTGATATAACAAAGGAATGGGAAGCTGTGAGTGAGAATGACAGCACGGTGATTACAGGAGTTTTAGTAGTAAACACTGCCTTTCTAGATGAGAATAAAGACGACGTAGATGCATTTTTATCCGAGTACCAAGCTTCTGTTGCATATGCAAACGAAGAGGTAGAAGCTACCTCAGAGTTAATTGAAAAATATGGAATCATCAAAAAAGCAGTTGCAATGCAAGCACTTCCATACTGTAACCTTGTTATGATTCAAGGGGATGAGATGAAAACAAAGGTAAATGCTTATCTCCAAGTTTTATTTGATCAAGAACCAAGCTCTGTTGGTGGTAGCATGCCAGATGATGACTTTTTTTATCTACCATAAAGCATAACATACCTAAAAGACTTCCATTACAAAAGGAGAGTAAAGATGCAATTTCAATTGTCACATCCATTGATAGAGACCTCTGGAAGAATATTAGAGCATGAGAATATTTCCTATTTAGGATTTTCAGGTAGTTTTATTCGTTTTCAGATGCTCGGAACCAAAGCTAGCATTACCATTATCTCAGACTGTATGGAGCGAGAAGAGATCTATAATGCATGGTTTGAGGTATATTTGAATGGAGCTACAACTCCTCATAAGCGTTTTTGCTTACATAGTAAGGAAGCAGAATATATTCTTTTTGAATCAAGTATAGCTACCAATGTAACAATTCAATTACTTAGATTAACAGAATCTCAATATGCGACTTCAGGCATACGACATATTTTCATTGATGGAGACCTTATTCACCTTCCAAAGATAAAGTATAATGGTAGTATCGAATTCATTGGTGACTCTGTTACCTGCGGTTTTGGAAATGAAGCAGCAAATGCAGAAACACCGTTTACAACAGCGCAGGAAAATGTGACAAAAGCCTATGCATATTTGACTGCTCAAAAATTAAATCTGGAGTATCATCTTGTAGCTCATAGTGGGATTGGAGTTTTATCCTCTTATACACAAGAGGATGTTCCCAATGAATCGATATTAATGCCAGAGCTTTATCCTTATACTGATCTAGATACTTCACGATCACTTGGATTAAAGAATCCACCCTTATGGAATTTTGGAAAGTTTCAGCCAAAGATTGTAGTTGTGAATCTTGGAGCAAATGATAGAAGTTATACAAAGGGAATAAAAGACAGAGTAGAACAATTTGGATGTCGTTATGAAGAATTTCTTGCGATGGTACGTAAGTTTCACCCAAATGCGCAAATTATCTGTTGTTTAGGAGTTACCGGTGATGAGCTATTCCCTGAGATTTGCAATCGGGTGGAGCATTATATTAGGATCAATCAAGAGGAAAAGATAGTAACATTACGTTTCCCATTACAGAATATTAAAGATGGAATTGGTGCTTGTAATCATCCTAGTATGAAAACACATGAAAAGATGTCAGAGCTTTTAGTGACCGAGATTAAAAAATATCTTATTTAGAATATAATCAAAAACAGAGGATAGGTGAAAGTTTTTCACCTATCCTCTGTTAGATTAGCAATATAATACGGATTGATTATTCTAATTCAGTAACAACCTTCTTAAGAGCAGCAAGTGCATCTTCTGGTAACTTATCATAGCCAGCTTTTGCAGTTTCCTTAGACTCTATGAAGTTAACACGGTCAATCATTCGTGCTTTTAAGGTGGCTTTATATTGGGCATCATTCAAATCTGGAATGAAGCCTTCCCACTCAAAGATTTCAATGTCGGAGAATGGCCCCCAAGGTTTAAATTCAGCTTTTCCTTCTACAACAGCTTCAATCACACCTAAGGTATCCTTTGGCTGAACTTTCTTGCCCATGAAATCGCCAGTATTGATAATATAGCAATCTACATTGCGTTCAGCTACTAGCTTCTTAAACTTCACGTAGTCATTCGCTAATGGATAGGTTCTAAATGGATTTGCATATGGCTCTACGACCAATGCATTAGGATCAACACCTTGAGCAAGTCTTTCCGCTGAAGATCTCTTGGTTGCTAAGGTGGCACCCATAACAGAAGCTAAGGAAGCACCTTTTAACTTAACAATAGGAGGAAGTGTTGGATCCTTCATAATCCAAAAGATTGCATTTACAGGTTCGTCAATCTTATCCACGCGATTTGCAGACCAAAGCTTGGATTTGATTGCACGACCATTACCATTTCGAATATCCTCTGTTACTAGAACTACTTTTCCATCTTCATCTATGGTCGCGGAACAATTTTGAGCGGTCAATAAATATTTATTGTCTTCACAATAGGTAGGATAGTCTGCAGTCTTATCAAAATAAGTTGGTTCCATAGCAATGGAGGAACCAGTTTCTGTATTGATGATGAAGGCATCGTCATGGAGTACGGTAACATCATATTTGCCATTGTGCTTGTTATGCGTAATCGTTGACTTGCCAGATCCTGAAAGACCGAATACAGAAGCAACATAGGATTTGCCATCTGCTAAGTTATATCTCTTTTGTCCACCATGACAGGAAGCATAACCATTCCGGTTAGCAATTGCCCAACCGATTGTTAAAGTACCTTTTTTATGTTCTCCAAAATATCTCATGCCAAGAATTGCAGCACAGTTATTTTCTGTATTGAAATAAGAGATACATTTTGGATCATAATTTGGATTGGTGGTACCAGTCCACTGTGGATTAGAGAAAATATAAATATCAGGTTCATTACCAATTGGTTTTGAATTCTTGTACATCTTCACGTATTCATCCGACATATACTGGAAGTTAAGCATCCAGGAGTACATAATATTTTCTTCGCCTTCTGGAATTAAAAGATGTGCTTTCACCATAAATTCAGGATCAAGACCGATATAAGCTTCTGCATGATACAGAGTCATCCATCTCGTATCATAGATAGCATCCATTACTATTTTGTCTAACTCTGTACAGTCAACGCCTGGCTCGCCAGCAATTCTTCTTGCAGCGGCATAGCGACCAGTAATAGAGCCATCATTAAAAAGAAGAACCTTTGCGTCTTTTTCAAGACCGAATTCCTCACCACGATAAACAGGCATGTCAGTAACAATCGTACCTGGTGAGTTCTTTGCGAGCTCATATGCTTCTTTCAGAGTATTAACTTTAACAACATTGTTACCATAGAAAGCTGCTTCGATGATAGCACGAGTCTTTGAAAAACCTGGTTTTCCGGCGCCGATCTCATCATGTTTGTAATAAGCTTTTGTAGACATTTTGAAATCCTCCTATTATTGTAATCTTCCCTTAATTCACTTGTAAAAATGATAGGGTAATATGTAAGTAATGCAATGCGGTAACTACCGTTTGCAAAGGCGAATATGCCGTGGTGTCCTACAAAATCACACCATTTTCAGTATAGGTTTAACAAAAGTAAATGTCAATACAAATGGGTGAAAAAGCAGTATTTTTAACGGTTGAATCACAAGTTATTAGACATTTATATACTATTTTTATCAGCTTTTCCCTTTATTAGAATAACTAGAAAAGCACTAGGAATTATAAACAATTCCAAGTGCTTTTCGATTATAATATTATCTTCCCCACAATTTAATTGGATAAACCTTTACGTAATAGTTCAAAAGGAGCCGGGCCAAAATCCAGATAATATTGATGAAAGTTTTTTAATGTAAAATCACTTCCCTGTACTTCCTTGGCTAGTGCTTTTAGTTCCATAATTTCGATATAACCAATGGAGTATGGTAGGTAAATTCCAGGTTCTGCAAGGATCGAGTAATAGATATTTTCTGCATCCTCTTCTGTAATTACATAGTTTCTCCAGAAGTTAACTGTCTTCTCTTTTGTCCAACCATCGTAGTGTATTCCAATATCGGTAAGTGAATAGAGGCAATGAATTGCAATCATATTCGCTTGTAGAAATTTTGCAAGATTTTCATTCAGTTTTGCTAGGCCGTAGGAGTAACATTCCACATACGTTGCCCATCCCTCATCGTAACCAGTTATATTGATGACACTACGTATTGGGTGCTTATTTTGTTGACTAAAGTAAACATTCTGATACAGATGACCTGGATAACCTTCATGAGCAACGGTTGGAAAGATTTTAGTCATATCATAGGCAGGAAGGTTGTTGATATAAATGTTATTGTTCGAAGCATCATCGATTGGTGGAACAATATACATCGCAGGACTTAAATGATTTTGGAGCGACTCGTGAACATATTTGACTGAGTAGGAAACCGAGTCGATGGAAGGGAAATCTTCTTCCATTGCAGTTGCTAAATACTCCATAATATCATTGGGATCCTCATATGGGAATACCAAGTTCTGATATTGCTGATATAACGTGGAATCTTGAATGCTTAAGGTTGTAAGAACTGCGAAGCATTGATTTAGGGTTGATTTTAATGCTGTTTTCATCTCATTTACAGTTTTACTGGAACCGGTTGAGGATTGGACCATGAGTTCATAATATTCCTTTCCTCCCTCAAAGTAGCATAGGCCGTTGGAATTCTTACCTGTACCCTTAAGTGCAGTCAGAGTATCAATGAGTGTTTGATAAGCTGGGATAACACTGTGTAACACAGCATCTCGATTGGCTTCTTCCAATAAGAGCTTTTCCTTTAAGGTTAACCCTTCAAAAGTAGAGAGCTTTTCATTAAAATAACTGATTAAAAAATTGGTTTCTGGATTGGCAATAAAGTCTTTGCACTGAGAAATAATAGAATCCGCGACCTCATCACACATAAAATAACCACTCTTTGATTTTTCAATCTCATAATCACAAATCTGTGTAAAGTAATTACTAACGCAATTTAATAACTCAATGTAGGTATGAATGTCATCTTTCGTAGAGAAGGCATATTCCGCGAGTAGTATTGGTAATTGAGCTTGTAACCCTGTGGTAGGACCGAGTTGATCGTGTAAAAAAGTGTATTTTCCGCAAGAAAGGGAACTGTTTAAGCTTTGTTTTAAGATATAGTATGTAGTCTGACTGTCGCCATCGAGTGTATCAGGATTGATTTTATTAAGTTTAGCCAATGAGTTTTCCGTATCAACAAGATCTGTCTGCATCTGCTTCACAGAATATGTTCCAAGCGTAGTCTTTTTATGCTTTATTCCGTAGTTTTCTGGATGAGCTAGAAGATAGTGTAGAGAAAGGCTATCAGAAGTAGCCTGCTGGATAAATATATCATTAATCAACTCATTAAACTGTTCTTGATCCGTCCTTTTATTACAACCACATACACTTATAACTATTAGGGCTGTAAGTAGTAAAATACTAATTATTCTTTCGCATAAGCGTTTCATTGTCGCTCCTCCTAAGACTGCAATTGATAACATCTATACTAAATGTATTCATTTTCGGACTAAGATATTAAGCTTTTTTAAAAACAATCCGAAATAAAGGGTAATGAAATTATCATACATAAAGTGAGAGTGAAATCGATGAATATGAAAGAGATATATGCTTACGAATCACAGAGGAGTCGCCAAACTCAGTTTGTGACACAAAAGGATTCCACAACTACCTATGAAATTGGGCAAATGCTAGACGGCATAATCTCTAATGTTTCAGAACAGATTTCAATTGACTTTAGTGGGAGGGAAGTAAAAGTTCCCAAATCAGCCGTTAAGAACGCCAAGGAAGGCGAAACTAGAACGTTTCAGATAATGGATATATCTAAGAATGGTATTGTACTAAAGGAAGTTGGAAGTACAACGAAACAAGGAGAAGTACAGAAAAAGAATAGCCTTCTATTTACACAGGTTGATGTTGATGCAAGTACCGTAGTGAAAGAGGATGACTCTTCGAAAGAAGAACAAGCAGATTTGGATAAATTAAGTAGTACGATAACTGAAAAAGACTATGAGGAACTGAAAAATCAAGGTGTTACCTTAGAGTCTTATAGCTTAACTCAATTAGAGCGTGCTCTTATGAGAGTAAAAGCACAACGGAATGAACGAGCTACACAAACGGTAGAACAAGTGGCTCAGCTAAAAAGTGAACTGGAAAAGATACAAAAGATGGTGCAAGCAAGTTATGCTAGTCACCCAGCACTAGAACAGGTCATAGAGCAATTATTAAGTTCCAATATGCCAGTAACTCCTGAGAATATTAGTAGATTCATTAAAACTCAGGATATGACGAGTGCAATTGCACAGTTAAGTGAGTCGAGTGCTAGCTATTTAATTAAAAATGAATTGCCACCAACCATTGAGAATATCTATAAAGCAGTTCATTCAGGAGAGAAAACAAAGGTTATAAAAACACAAGAAGAGTATCTACAAGTGAAGTCTAGCATTGAACAGCTTGTAGAAGATGGACAATATGAGGATGCTTCCTTGGTAAGCAATACCGCTAAATGGCTTTTTATGTCTGATCTTCCGGTCACACAAGAGAATATTGAGTATAAGCTGTCATTGGATCAATTAAAAAATCATTTAGATAATGAGTGGATTAATCAGAGTATTGTAAAAGCAGTCAAAGCAGGCAATCGTCCCGAAAAAGCGAATTTATTACAATCCGATGATGAAGAGTATGAGCAATTCATGCAGCAGCTCGATGAGATTGAAGATACCACCCTCGCAAAAGCGGTTGAATATGCAAAGGAAAACAAAACTACTCTCAACCTGCAAAGTTTAATTCAACTACAGTCTGAGCAAAGAAACCTAAGCAATACCAATCAAACTTTGATTTCGGTGGATTCTAGCTTTGATGTTGCAGCAATTACAGCAAAGCGTCAGCTCGAGGAGATTCGTTTGAAATTAACCTTTGAAGCAGCGGTAAAACTTTCGACGAAAGGGTTTCAAATTGAAACACAAGAGTTATCAAAGGTCGTTGAGGAGTTAAAGAATCTGGAACAAACGTATTATGAAAGCGTAATGAAAAATGTAACTGGTAGTGCAGAGGGTACAAACCAATTGATGCAAGTGCAAGAAGCTGTTTTTCATCTAAAGCAATCAAGTACTTATCTTCTATCTCAAACCTTCCCAACACGCCATATCATTACTTTAGAGCAGTTAAATGAGGTTTCTACCCAAAGTGTTGTAAGAGCAAAGCAAGCAGAGGCTTCCTATGAGGCATTAATGACAAGTCCAAGAAAGGATTTGGGGGATTCAATTCAAAAAGCGTTTGCGAATGTAGATTCTCAACTTCAGATGTTAGGGATGGAAGTAACCAGGGACAATCAAAGAGCGGTTCGTATCCTTGGCTATAATAGTATGGAATTGACCGTTGAAAATGTGACCGCAATGAAGGCTTATGATGTAAGAGTGAATGAACTTTTGAACAATCTAACACCAGATGTTACAGCAGCTTTGATTAAGGATAGACACAATCCACTTCATATGACGGTGGATGAAGCAAGTGAGTTGGCTTTTGAATATAAACAACAACTTGGAAACAGTGAGCAGAAAAAATACAGTGAATTTCTAGTTGATTTGGAGAATAAAAAAGAAATCACAGCGCAAGAAAGAGAGGCCTATATCGGCATATATCGACTATTATATCAAGTGGAACAAAGTGATGGGGCAGCAGTTGGAGCACTTGTTAAATCAGGAAAAGAATTAACCTTGAACAATCTTTTAACAGAGATTCGAACCAAGAAGCAAGGGTATATGGATGTGAATATTGATGACACAACGCCAATCACATCGTCTACAGGTTATGTGAATTCTATTACAGAATCCATTGATTCTTATTATTCCGAACAGACTAGTTATGCAAAATCTCTTGTTCATGAACTCCGTAGTCAACTCGATGTAGATCGTTTATATGAATTAAAAGAGTCCCAGAAAGATACTTTTAATACCATGTCTCTTGAAGCAATCAAGGATTCACTTTCCGTTATGGAACAAGAGGAAAGCTCTTATGTAAAGCAAACCTTGAACCAACTGAGTGAGATGTCCAAACAAGGAACTGAGATACTGAATTACTTGAGTGCTTATGAACAAGTAGATAGTCTTAATCATATGCTGGCTGTTACGTATGGAATAAATAATAGTACAGAAATTTACAATCAAATTCAACCTTATTTAAGTTCTCCTGCAAAAGAGAAATTAAAGGAACAAACCAATCAACTACTTCAAAGTATGGGAGAGGAAGAAGAGTTTAAGGATTCCTATGAGCAGCTAACAGAAGTAGTTTTACAAGGATTAAGTAATGCAATCAATGAAGTGTCATCTGCAAAGGCGATGCAGGATGTAACAGCAATGTTTGATTACTTTGCTTTGAATCAATCACTAGCAAAAAAGAATCATTATAATATTCCGGTGCAAGTCAAAGGGAATATGGTGAATATGAATTTGACCGTACTTCACAACTCACAAGCGAAGGGACAAATTCGAATCCAGCTTCCTGTCGATGAAAGACAAACGCTAACCGTGCAAGCAAGCGTAAATCAAAATCAAGTAAATGCATGGATTACCACAGGAAATCCACTAGGTAGAAATGAAAGTGAGCAAATCAAAGCAGCTCTTCTAGAACAACTAACAGAACTTGGATTTACAATGAATCAGCTTCATATCAGTTGTGAAATGGTGGATCGGGAACGTTTTATATTTGCTAATGGTAACATTTATAAAGAGACACAAACTATGGACACTTCGGGGAATGAGGCTTTGACCAGTGATTTGTTACAGGTATCAAAGGTTTTCGTAGACCAGTTGATTAAACTTGCATAAGAAAGGTAATAAGGTGAAGAAATGAGAATCAATCATAATATATCAGCGCTTAGAGGAAACAATCAGTTAAAGAAAACAAACAATGCACTGGATAAAAGTCTTGAAAGACTTTCCTCTGGGTTTCGTATCAATAAAGCAGCAGATGATGCGGCAGGAATGGCAATCTCTCGTAAGATGAAAACACAGATTGAAGGGTTAGAGCAGGCTTCTCGTAATGCATCGGATGGAATCTCGGTAATCCAAACAGCAGAAGGTGCATTAAATGAGGTTGGAGCGATGCTACAACGTATGAGAGAGCTTTCGGTACAAGCAGCCAATGGAACGAATACAGCACAGGATCGTGCGGCAATTCAAAAAGAAATTAATGAATTAAACAATGAGATTAATCGTATTTCTACGGATACAGAGTTCAATACCAAGGGATTATTAAATGGTACAGTAGATTGTCAAACTTATTCTAATTCCAATATGGTTAACTTAATATCTCTTTCTGATAACGTAGAACCAAAGGATTATAACATTACAATCACACAAGATGCACGACAAGCAGTCATTGCTGGAATTAAGATTCCAGATGTCGATGCGCAAGTACCCGCTGGTTTTGGTGGAATCATTAATATCAATGGTGTAGAAATCGTTGTACAAGAAGGAGATACCTTAGGCACCGTATTTGAAAACCTTCGTACACAGTGTGATTCAATGAACATTAAAGTATTTGCTGGGCAAGCTGGTGGGACTGATCCAGAATTTGCTGGTTATACACAGACCGAGGTTGGAGATGGGCCGATTATAATTATGTCAGAAGCCTATGGTAGTGACCAAAAGATTGAAATGCATGTAGATAATCAAGACTTATGTAACTTGCTAGGAATATCAACCAATGGTGTGACTGCTTATGGTGTTGATGCTAAGGCATCCGTTGGCGATGGTTTTTCCTTTACTGCAACCTCTTCTGGAAGTGGAGATATTATTACTGTTACGGATAGCAACGGATTTGAAGTGAAGTTTCAGACAACTCCAGGAGCTGCTAATACTGATTTTACAGATGTATCTGCCGATGGTAATACACCTTCAGATATTGGAGCAAGTACTAATAAGGATGTTTCCATCACGGTATTAGATGCTGGACCTATGGATTTACAAATAGGTGCCAATGAAGGACAGACGATGATCGTTCGTATACCAAGAATTGATGCAACAACACTTGGGACTAGAAATGTGAATGTAGGTACCGCAGAAGGAGCACAAAAGGCAATTACAATACTAGATAATGCAATTACTATGGTAACAGATACAAGAGCCAAATTAGGTGCTTATCAGAATCGTTTGGATCATGCAATTGCCAATCTTGATGTATGTGCTGAGAATATTACAGAAGCATTATCTCGTATTGAGGATGTGGATATGGCTGCGGAAATGTCAAATTATACTCAAAAGAATGTACTTGCTCAAGCAGGTACTGCAATGCTTGCTCAGGCAAATGAACGTCCACAGACGATTCTTTCCTTGTTACAGGGCTAAAGGGAATAGATTCATCTCAATTTTAGTAGCAGGGAATTAGAGCTTGCAGAAAAGAGGATATATGCTGAAGGAAAAACTTCAAGAGTTTACGGTACGAGTGACTCAGGCCAATCGTAGTGAACTGATTGTAATTATGTATGATATGATGAAAGCAGATATTGATTATGCCAAAGAGTTGTTGGCGCAAGGAGAACTTCCTCTCTATGAAAAGGAATGTCGTCATGCACAAAAGATCCTAAATGAACTAATGGGAGCTTTGGATTATCATTATGCTATCTCCTATGACCTATTAAGCTTATATTCTTTCATGAATAAGAATTTAGTTGCAGCCATGATGAAAAAGGATGCGTCTTATTTTAAAGGAATTGAGCTAATATTAGAGCAGCTATCAACGGGCTTTCAAGAAGTAAGTAAACAAGATACCTCTGGAGCTATGATGCAAAACACACAACAGGTATTTGCAGGACTTACTTATGGTAGAGGCACATTAAATGAGTCTACCATAGGGCTAAATGATGCAAATCGTGGATTTGTAATTTAATCCAAAAAAACAATTGACATATCTTACCAAATAGTATATACTTAATCAAATTATATATTATTTGATCTAAACCGATGAGCAAGAGAAGTAGTAAGAGGAAGACTTTTCAGAGAGCCGTGGATGGTGTGATACGGTAAGTTGGAACTTTATGAATGGACTTGTGAGGGTGACTTGAAACCTTAGGGGAGTAGACGTCAACGGGGACCCTGACCGTTATCAGCGGGGTGTATATGTTAGTATACAAAAAGAGTGGGTGCATTGCACCAATTTGGGTGGTATCGCAGAAGTTAGAAGCTTCTGTCCCTTAACAGGGACAGAAGCTTTTTTTAATTCATAGGAAACTTTGTTTCCTATGAATTAAAAATGCCCTAAAAAACAGGGCAAAGGATCACACTGCGGCGGTAAATCGCTTCTTGCGATTGGTTAGATGTTGCTTACGCAACCCGCCGCAGGTGGAGAGTTTCGCAAGCGAAACTCTTTGTTCTGTGATAGGATATGCCTCAGAGATAGGAAACTCCCCCAAAACAGCAAACTCTTTGTTGTTTACTTTATAATATAGCCCCAAGAAAGCCCACCCACATTAAGTGTAGTCTAAGCAAGTTGGGACATCAAATAACAAAGGAGGAGTAGAATGATTTTTCCAAGTTATGATTTTACCGATAAGTTGGCAGTTGAATACGAATTTATACCAGTTTGTAAAGAAATTTACGCAGATACGGTGACACCAATTGCATTACTTTTAAAACTTTCTGAGACAGATAAAAACTATTATCTATTAGAGAGTGTTGAGGAGGTTAAGATGTGGGGGAGGTATTCGTTTATTGGATATGATCCTTTACTTATTGTTTACGGCAAAGATCATAAGGTTACCGTAAAAAGTAATGAGAGCGAACAAACAGAAGTGGCTAATCCATATGAGGTGCTAAAAAGACTGTTAAACCAGTACAAATCTCCACAGTTAAAGGAGCTCCCCCCATTTACAGGCGGTTTTGTTGGCTACTTTTCGTATGAAATGATTCGTTATGCAGAACCAAAGTTAAAACTAAAACAAAATGATATTTTTTATGACTTCTACCTGATGTTATTTCATAAAGTGATAGCTTTTGATCATTTACAACAAAAGATTTATGTCATCTGTAATTACAAAACGAAAGAGAAAAAAAGTGGATATGATGCTGCTTTATTAGAAATTGATCAGATGATTCAATTGATACAGGATTCGGTTTTCCTACCAAAGCAAGCAATGAGTCAGCCTCCCGTCTTTTCTTGTAATCTTTCAAAAGAAGAGTACTGTGCTATGGTTGAAAAAACGAAGGAGTATATTAAGGAGGGAGATATCTTTCAAGCAGTGTTATCAAGAAGATTCGAAGCTTCCTACACGGATAGTCTATTGAATGCTTATCGTATGCTACGTACAACCAACCCATCTCCTTATATGTATTTTATTCACTGTGAGGAATTTGAGATTGCAGGGTCATCTCCAGAAACACTAGTTAAACTCACGAATGGGACACTTACAACATTTCCAATTGCAGGCACGAGACCACGTGGATCTAACGAAAGAGAAGACAAGGAATTAGAAAAGGAACTCTTAGCAGATGAAAAGGAATGCTCAGAGCATAATATGCTAGTGGATTTGGCTAGAAATGATATTGGTAAACTAGCCCAATATTGCAGTATCTGTGTGAACGATTATATGAAGGTACTACGTTTTTCTAAGGTCATGCATTTGACCACAAAGGTGACAGGAAGCCTACAAAAGGGTAAGGATGCTCTTGATACAATTGCAGCAATTTTACCTGCTGGGACTCTTTCTGGGGCTCCAAAGTTTCGAGCATGTGAGATTATTAATGAATTAGAACCAGTAGCACGTGGAGTCTATGGGGGAGCAATTGGATATCTTGATTTATCTGGAAACCTGGATTCCTGTATAGCAATACGTACAGCAATTAAATATAAGAATCAGGTTTATGTGCAAGCTGGAGCAGGTATTGTAGCAGATAGTATTCCAGAGAGAGAATATGAGGAAACTATGCAAAAAGCATCAGCAATTATAGAGGCAATTGTGAAAGCAGGGGAGGTGAACAATATATGATCTTAGTCATTGATAATTATGATAGCTTTTCTTATAACCTGGTGCAGTTAATCGGTTGTATTGTGACACGCTCACCAGAGTTACCACAAGAAATTAAGGTAATACGCAATGATGAGTTGACCGTAGAGGAAATCATACAGTTAAAACCAAGTCATATGATTATTTCACCTGGACCTGGTAAACCGAAGGATGCAGGTGTATGTGAACGAGTAATTGATCATATGAAGGATAAGACTTCAATCTTAGGAGTCTGCTTAGGTCATCAGGCAATTTGTGAAGTTTTTGGAGCTACAATAACGTATGCGAAACATTTAATGCATGGAAAACAAAGCATCGTTCAAGTGGATCAGTCTAACCTGCTATTTCACGGGCTGGAGGAAACATTATCGGTGGCGAGATATCATTCTCTTGTAGCAAAACAAGAGACCATACCATCAGATTTGCAGATCACTGCTAAGACCTTTGATAAAGAGGTGATGGCAGTGAAGCATAGAAACTATGAGATATATGGAGTTCAATTTCATCCAGAATCCGTACTAACACCGAATGGAGAAACAATGATTTCTAATTTTTTAAAGGGGGCCAAAGTATGATTAAGGAAGCAATTTATAAAGTGGTAAACAAAGAAGATTTAGACTATGATACAGCGAAGATTGTAATGGATGAAATTATGAGTGGCGAAGCCTCACAGATTCATATCGGGGCATATTTGACAGGTCTTCGGATGAAAGGAGAGACCATCACTGAGATTACAGCCAGCGCCGCTGGAATGAGAGAGCATTGTCAACGACTACTGCATGATACCGAGGTATTAGAGATTGTTGGTACAGGTGGGGATGAGTCTAATACCTTTAATATATCAACGACAACAGGGTTTGTAGTGTCAGCCGCTGGAATTCCAGTTGCTAAACATGGAAATCGCTCCGTATCAAGTAAGTGTGGAGCAGCCGATGTCTTAGAAGCCTTAGGAGTTAATATTATGATTTCGCCATTAAGAAGTGCTGAGATTTTAAAAGAGATTGGAATGTGTTTTATGTTTGCACAAACCTACCACTCGGCGATGAAATATGTTGCTCCAGTGCGAAAGGAGTTGGGAATACGTACGATTTTCAATATATTAGGTCCACTATCTAATCCAGCGGGAGCAAACTATCAGTTATTAGGAGTATATGAAGAGGCACTTGTAAAACCGCTTGCTAGGGTTTTATTGAACTTGGGTGTAAAACGAGGAATGGTTGTCTACGGACAGGATGGCTTAGATGAAGTATCCTTAAGTGGTAAAACATCCTGTTGTGAAATTCGAGATGGAAGAATTGAAAGTTATATCATTGAACCAGAAGACTTTGGATTATCGAAATGTCTCAAAGAAGAGTTAATTGGGGGGGATCCATCAGAGAATGCAGTGATTACTCGAGAAATTCTAGAAGGAAAACAGGGGAAAAGGACAGATGCTGTTTTAATGAATGCCGCAGTTTGTATTTATCTTGTGAAGGATCATCTTTCCTTGAAGCAGTCACTTGCGATTGCAAGAGAGATGATCGATAGTAAGAAGGCACTTAATCAACTCAATCATTTCATTGAATTGTCAAATAGAGTAGGATAAGGAGGGTCTATGATTTTAGAGGAGATTGTCTTAAGAACCAAGGAACGATTAGAGAAAGAAAAAGAGGTAATATCCCTCGCTACAATGATAGAGCTTTCAAAAGACGTAAGTTTAGTACCCTTTGCTTTTGAGAAGAAGATTTCAGGCCCTGGCATGCACGTGATCTGTGAAGTAAAAAAAGCTTCTCCTTCCAAAGGAATACTTGTGACTGAGTTTCCTTATAAGGAGATTGCAATGGATTATGAAAGAGCAGGCGCTGATGCAATTTCAGTATTAACAGAACCTTATTTTTTTAAAGGCTCTAATCTGTACCTAAAGGAGATCAAAGAAGTGGTATCCATACCTGTTCTACGTAAGGATTTCACAATTGATGAATATCAGATTTATCAAGCAAAAGCATTGGGCGCTGACTGTATTCTACTCATTTGTGCCATCCTTACGGAGGAACAGCTTTATAGATATATGGATTTGTGTAACAAACTTTTATTATCTGCAATTGTCGAAGTACATAGTGAGGAAGAAACCAGAATAGCATTAAAAGCAGGGGCATCTATGATTGGGGTAAACAATCGAAATCTAAAGGATTTTTCGGTTGATATTAGGAATAGTCTTCGTCTTCGTGAGCTCATACCAAAGGATGTTATTATGATTGCTGAAAGTGGTATTCAAAGTGCGAGCCAGTTATATGAATTAAAACAAGCGGATATTAATGCAGTACTAATTGGAGAAACCTTAATGAGAGCTGAGAATAAAAAGAAAGCCTTACAACAATTAAAAGGAGAGTGTGGATGAAGGTCAAAATTTGTGGATTAAAGCGTAGAGAAGATGTGATCTATGTGAACAAATATCATCCAGACTATATTGGATTTGTATTTGCTGGAACAAAGAGAAAAATCAGCATAGATCAAGCAGCTGCTTTGAGGCAGATGCTTGATCCTAGCATTCAAGCGGTTGGAGTATTTGTAAATGAAGCGATTGAAAACATACATTATCTTGTAACGCATCAAGTAATTGATTGTGTACAGCTTCATGGTGAGGAAACAGAGGAAATCATTCAGGGGATACAAAGCTTTGGAGTTCCAGTGATTAAAGCCATACGATTGGGAACGCAGCGATATGAGAAACCTAGATTTTCTTCTGCTGACTATTTATTATTTGATTCGTATGATCAGGATGCCTATGGTGGAACTGGTAAGCGCCTCAATAAAAGAATCTTACAAAGCTTATGTGGAAATTACTTTGTGGCAGGTGGAATCAACATCGATAATGTGGATGATATATTATCATATTGTAATCCTTATGCAATTGATTTAAGCAGTGGAGTTGAAACCAATGGATTTAAGGATGAAGAAAAAATTCGAATGTTCATAGAACATATAAGAAGGAGGGAAGTAAAGATATGAAACAAGGGAGATTTTTAGAGTTTGGTGGACAGTATGTACCTGAAACCTTAATGACTGCGGTTAAGCAGGTCGAGCAGGCATATGATCACTATAAGAGGGATCCAGACTTTCTTAACGAGCTAAATGCACTGTACCAAAACTATGCAGGACGTCCTTCTCTTTTATATTATGCAAAGAAAATGACAAAAGATCTTGCTGGAGCAAAGATCTATCTAAAAAGAGAGGATTTGAATCATACAGGTTCTCACAAGATTAATAATGTATTAGGTCAGGTGCTCCTAGCCAAAAAAATGGGTAAGACAAGAGTGATTGCAGAGACTGGCGCTGGACAACATGGAGTAGCAACTGCAACGGTTGCTGCTTTGATGGGATTGGAATGTGAGATTTTTATGGGAAGAGAGGATACCAAAAGGCAATCATTGAATGTCTATCGAATGGAGCTCTTAGGTGCAAAGGTACATCCGGTTGATAGTGGAACAGCAACGTTAAAGGATGCTGTCAATGAAACGATGAGAGAGTGGACAAAACGAATGGATGACACACTATATGTCCTTGGTTCTGTTATGGGACCGCATCCATTTCCATCTATGGTGAGAGATTTTCAAAGTGTGATTGGAAGGGAAATTAAGCAGCAACTTTTGCAACTAGAAGGGTGCTTACCGGATGCAGTTATTGCATGTGTTGGTGGTGGAAGTAATGCGATGGGTGCATTTTATGACTTTATAGGAGAAGAAAAGGTTGCGTTGATTGGATGTGAAGCAGCTGGTCATGGAATTAATACCAAGAAGAATGCAGCGACGATTGCAAATGGAACGACAGGAATCTTTCATGGCATGAAGTCATTGTTTTGTCAGGATGAATATGGTCAGATAGCACCTGTGTATTCAATTAGTGCTGGACTTGATTATCCAGGGATTGGCCCTGAACACGCCATGCTTCATAAGATTGGGCGTGCGACCTATGTTCCTGTGACTGATGAGGAGGCTGTATCTGCTTTTGAGTACTTAGCTAAGTTAGAAGGGATTATTCCTGCGATTGAAAGCGCTCATGCGATCGCATATGCAAGGAAAATTGCTGGTACAATGTCAAAAAATCAAATCATTGTAATTAATCTTTCAGGTCGTGGAGATAAGGATGTTGCAGCAATTGCGAGGTATCGGGGGGTGAGTTTATATGAGTAGATTAAGTGAAATACTCAAAGACAAGAAGTGTTTCGTTGCATTTTTAACAGCAGGAGATCCAAACCTAAAACTGACCGAGGAACTGATTTTAGCGATGGATAAGGAAGGTGTGGATTTGATTGAGATTGGTATTCCTTTTACAGATCCGATTGCGGAAGGACCAGTCATTCAGGCAGCAAATGAGAGAGCCTTAAATAATGGATGTACTACAGATTTGCTTTTTGAGATGGTTGCAAACGTTCGGAAGGTAACAAGTATTCCATTGTGCTTTATGACCTATATAAATCCAGTCTTTACTTATGGGAAAGAGAGGTTTTTAAAGTGCTGTAAGGAGACAGGAATTGATGGACTGATTGTTCCAGATTTACCGTTTGAAGAAAAAGATGAACTGGAAGAAATATGTGATCGATTCGAGATTGATTTGATATCTATGATAGCACCAACCTCAAATCGGAGAATTCTACAGATTGCAAAGAAGGCAAAAGGATTTTTGTATTGTGTATCGTCTCTTGGAGTAACCGGGGAACGCGGAGAGATAACGACGGATGTAAAATCTATGATTTCTCTAGCGAAGGATGTGACCAATATTCCTTGCTTTGTTGGATTTGGTATTTCAAAACCCTCACATGTGGCTTTGATGACCAAGTTTAGTGATGGTGTTATTGTTGGAAGTGCCATTGTTTCACTGATTGAACGATATGGAGAAGAAAGTGTCCCTTATGTAAGTGAGTATGTACATTCTATGAAGAAAGTATTGGATCAGAAGAAAGCTTTGGATTAGTAAAAAGCACGGATTCTCTTTTTTCTTTGTCTTTGGTATAATATGATTAGATTTAGGTAGAATGGAATAGAAAAAGGGGATTTATATGAAAACATTGTCACATGTGATAATAAAACATCGATATCGTATCTTGGCAATTATATTTTGGGTTGTTGCTTGGCAATTAATAAGTATGCAAATCCATAATTCCATCTTTTTAGCTTCACCAGGCGAGGTTTTAAAAAGTTTTTCTCATCTCATACAATCAGGAATGTTTTGGAAGACGATTGCAAATTCCTTTTTTAAAATCTCGGGTGGTTTTCTCCTTGCCGTATTCATAGGAGTTATACTAGCGATTACAACCTATCGATTTCAGGTGATGAAAGAGATTACCGTGGTTTTTATGCAGACAATCAAATCAATCCCAGTGGCATCGTTTGTTATCTTAGCATTACTTTGGGTGAAGGCAGTGAATCTTTCTATCTTGATTTCCTTTCTCATGGTATTGCCTATTATGTATACGAATGTTTTGAAGGGGATTGAATCAACGAGTTCGAAGCTTCTTGATATGGCAAAGGTGTTTAAAATGTCACCGATAAAAAAAACAAGGTACATATATCTTCCGGCAGTAACGCCGTATTTTGTGAGTGCTTGTTCTGTTGGACTGGGATTTTGTTGGAAGTCAGGAATTGCAGCAGAAGTAATTTCACTTGCGAATAACTCCATCGGAGAAAGGCTTTATGAAGCGAAGCTGTATCTCAATACAGAAGAGCTATTTGCCTGGACCATTGTCATTGTAATTATTAGTGCAGTCTTTGAAAAGATAATGATGCGTCTAATTTATGTTGGAAGCAGGAAAATTACAAGGATAAAGGAGAAGTAGCTTTATGAAGTCAGATATTATCGTTAGCAATTTGAAAAAGCAATTTGGGCAAAAGCTTGTTCTGGATCAATTCAATGCTGTATTTCCTTCTGGAAAAACTACTTGTATCATGGGACCATCTGGATGTGGGAAAACAACCTTGTTACATCTGTTGCTTGGTCTAGAGAAGCCAGATGCAGGTAATATTGAAGGCTTGCATGATTTAAAGCTTGCAGCAGTATTTCAGGAGGATCGTCTTTGTGAAGAGTTTGATGCGATAACCAACGTAAAGATTGCAGTATCCGAACAAATCACTATTGCTAGGATACAGGAACACTTTCGATTGTTAGAATTATCAGATTATGAGAATAAACCAGTAAGTACCTTAAGTGGTGGAATGCGACGACGTGTTGCCATCGCACGTGCAATGTTGGCAGAAAGTGATCTAGTCATTATGGATGAACCTCTTCATGGACTAGATGAAAAATTGAAAGAAAAAGTATTATCTTATCTAAAAAGTGCAGTAATTGGGAAAACCACTATTATGGTGACGCATAATGGTGATGAAGCTAGATTTTTGGCAGATAAAATTTTAGAAATAAAATAAAACAAGAAAAATGCATTGTTTTATAAAGGGAAATTTGCTACAATATTCCACAAGAATTACCCATTTTAGGAGGATACTATGAAAAAGAAGCTTATATCTGCATTTCTTATTGCAGCGTTAACAATGTCAACTATGGTTGGTTGTGGTTCTAAAGAAAAAGAGAAGGAATCCGTAGGTGAGGTAACTGCTACAGTAGAACCAACAACAACACCGACGCAAGAACCAACAGAGACTCCAACGCTACAACCAGATGTGGAGCCAACAAAAGAAGCTACTAAACCTAAAGAATTCTCTTCCGTTGAATTAGAGGAAGCAGGTAGCATTGATGGATTAACTTACACGAATAGCAAAATAGGTTTCTCTATTAGTGTACCAGAGAGTTGGTTGGTTTACGATGCAGAAAACACCTATTCCTATCTAGTAGGAATCTCAGGTGGAACAGATACAGACATCGAACCCTTAAAGTCACAGCTAAATGAGCAAGGGGTAGCGTATATTTGCTATGGCACAGATACACAGTTTTCTGAGGCTGGCGGAACAGATAACCTTTTAGTACAAACAATGAGTGCAAGTCTATTTGGTGGTCTTGATGTCGAGGTGATTATATCCTCCTTATCACAAATGATTCAGCAACAATATACTTCCTTAGGAGCCACTAGCACAATTGGTGAAGCAGTAAAGACAACGATTGGTAATCAAGATGTATACCAGGTTTCTGCAGTTGCTAATATGGATGTGACTGTGGATGGCACAACAACGAACCAAACCGTTCGTCAAGAGTATATAATATTCATGAAGAATGATGTTTTGGTGTATATGGCATTATCCACAGCCCTTGAAGATAGTGCAGCTTTAGCACAAACTTTTATTAATACCTTAAGTTTTCAATAATTAACACTTTTCAGTTTGCTGATCTCATGCTATGATATGTAACAATACAGTAACTAATTGGGATCGTAATATTGGAGGAAAAACAAATGCATATCACATTAACTGGTAATTTAGGAAGTGGTAAATCAACAATCTGTAAAATCTTAGACAATGAATATAAATATGAGATCTATTCCACAGGAACTGTCCAACGTAAATTAGCACAGGAGCTTGGAATTAGCGTTCTTGAGATGAATCAACTTATGTGCACCGATCATAAGTATGATAAAATGATTGATGATACTACGGCTAGGATTTCGAGAGAGAATCCCGAAAAGCCTATTGTCTTTGATTCTAGACTTGCATGGAATTTTGTTGAAACATCATTTAAAGTCTTTTTATCGGTTAGTTTGGATGTAGCAGCCAATCGTGTTTATGGTGATAATCGTGGAGATGTTGAAAAATATGCTTCCGTAGAAGATGCGAAGCAACAATTAAAACTTCGAGCGGAAACCGAAGATCAGCGCTATAAAGATATCTATGGTGTAGATTATTTTAATTTTAACAACTATAATTTAGTACTTGATAGTACTTTTTGTACTCCAGAATTATTAGCAAAGGTAATCTTAGAGGAAGCTAGAAACTCGGATGGAACATCAACAAAGATATTAATGTCAACAAAACGTTTAGGGGTTGAGGATGCTGTGATAAGTGCGAATCCAGAAACTTATGTCGTAAAAGCCAATGTTGTCATTACCAAAGAGGGCGATGATTATAAAGTAATAGAAGGTATGGAGCTTGTAAAGGAAGCTGCAAAGAAGGGGATACCTTTTGTTGAGGTGAAATTCAAGTAATTTCTTAAGCAAAATAAAAATCGAATAACCTTTAGATTAAAGTGAATCGTAGGATATTATCCCTACTGATTCACTTTTTCTTTGGAAAATGTTGTTTCTTATTTTCAAGCATAGGAAAACTTCTTCTACAAACACTAGCATTGTATAAGCTTTGATGGATGCGAGGTGATTGCTTGGAGAAATATATAACTCTTACACATAAAACAAAAAAGCTACTGATTCTAACAGGAACAGTAATTATCGTTTACATTGGAATGAAATATTTATTACCTTTGTTTGTTCCATTTATATTTGCTTATTTTCTAGCTTGGATATTACGACCTGTGGTTAGCTTTCTATATCGTAAATTGAGGATTCCTCTTGTCATTGGTGGATGCTTTGGAGTATTATCACTTATCGCGATTTTATCACTTATTTTATTCTATCTAGGTCGTGTTCTCTTTCAACAACTTCTGTTGTTAGTGAAAAATATTCCAGTGTATGAACAGATATTAACAAAACAGATTGATGGTATTTGTAGAGCCTCTGATCGTATGCTTAAACTCAATAGTGGTACAATGAAAAGCTATGTTGACCAAGGCATGGACCAGATGATTTCCTATATGCAAAATGATATCCTGCCACGATTAACAGAACAAACCATTAAGGTGGTGATATCAGCGTTAGGATTGTTTGCGATTCTATTGATTATATTAATTGCAACCATATTATTTGTAAAGGATATGGAGGAATATAAGGCGGGACTTCGTAAATCAGAGTTTTACCCGACAGTCCATAAGATTACAGCAAAGTTATCAGATACGGGAATTGCATATTTAAAAACGCAGTTGATTATAATGACAATCGTGGGATGTTTGGTCACGATCGGTTTTATGATTATAAAGAATCCTTATGCATTATTAATTGGAATTTTTGTTGGTGTATTTGATGCGCTTCCTGTATTGGGTAGTGGACTGATATTAATACCATGGACTATATTTATGCTACTTGAAAAGAATTTTTTAGCAGCTGCAATTATTATGACAGTTTACGTTCTTTGTCAAATTATAAGAGAAGTGTTGGAACCAAGACTATTAGGAAATCGAATTGGAATCAAACCAATCTATGATATGATGGCGATGTATGTTGGCCTTCAATTATTCGGTGTGATTGGATTTTTCCTAGGTCCATTGTCGTTAGTTATTATTCGTACAATTTTAATGGTCTCTATGAAAGAAGAGCAAGAAAAGAAGACTTAATTGTTCTTGACAAATGTTATGGCCTGGAATAAAATCAAACTAATTACCAATTTGGTTTAAATAGTAATAGGCTAGGATAAGGAATAGTAAAGTAAGAAGCTTTTTCAGAGAGAGGATGGATGGTGTGAATCCTTATGGCAACTTAGTGGAACCTACCTTGGAGCTCTATATGAAAATATAGCGTAGAACCGGCGTTAACGGTGCAAAGAGAGTTACACGATGTAACTAATTTGGGTGGTACCACCGAAGTTTCGGTCCCTTACAATTTGTAAGGGGCTTTTTTATATATTAGGAAATTTTAAGAATGTCCTAATATACAACCAATGCCCTAATAAACTTAGTAAAAAAAAGGAGATTCAATATGGCTAAGGAAAAGAAATTAGTAGAATCCATCACATCGATGGAAGAGGATTTTGCAAAGTGGTATACGGATGTTGTTACCAAAGCGGAGCTAGTAGATTATTCAGGAGTTCGTGGGTGTACTATTTTCAGACCAGCAGGATATGCGATCTGGGAGAATATTCAGAAGGAATTGGATGCAAGATTTAAGGCAACTGGTGTTGAGAATGTTTACATGCCAATGTTCATTCCGGAAAGTCTTTTGAATAAAGAAAAGGATCATGTCGAGGGCTTTGCACCAGAAGTTGCTTGGGTAACTCATGGTGGTGGAGAGAAATTACAGGAGCGTTTATGCGTTCGTCCAACTTCAGAAACCTTGTTCTGTGATTTTTATTCTCATATCATAGAGTCTTATCGTGATCTTCCTAAGTTATATAATCAGTGGTGTTCTGTCGTTCGTTGGGAGAAGACAACGAGACCATTCTTACGTACCCTAGAATTCTTATGGCAGGAAGGACATACTGCTCATGCGACTGCAGAGGAAGCAGAAGAAAGAACAGAGCAGATGTTAAATCTTTATGCAGATTTTTGCGAGGAAGTGTTGGCAATTCCTATGGTTCGTGGTAAGAAAACAGACAAAGAAAAATTCGCTGGAGCAGAAGCAACCTATACAATCGAAGCCCTCATGCACGATGGAAAGGCGCTTCAGTCTGGTACAAGTCATAACTTTGGGGATGGTTTTGCGAAAGCCTTCGGTATTCAGTACACAGACAAGGAGAATAAATTACAGTATGTTCACCAGACTTCTTGGGGCATGACAACACGTTTGATTGGTGCGTTAATTATGGTTCATGGCGATAACTCTGGACTTGTGTTACCTCCAAGAGTTGCACCAACACAGGTTATGATTATTCCAATCATGCAGAAAAAAGAAGGTGTTTTAGAAAAGGCGTATGAGTTACGTGATAAATTAGGTGCATTCCGTGTGAAGGTGGATGATTCTGATAAGAGTCCAGGCTTTAAGTTTTCTGAACAAGAAATGCGTGGTATTCCAGTTCGTGTGGAAATTGGACCAAAGGATATCGAAGCGAATCAAGCAGTCATTGTGCGTCGTGATACAAGAGAAAAAATAGTAGTATCTTTAGACGAAATTGATGCAAAAATCAGTGAAATCTTAACAGCTATGCAGTCTGACTTATTGGAGAAAGCAAGAATTCATCGAGATACACATACGTATGAAGCGCATTCCACAGAAGAATTCAAGGATATCATCGAGAATAAGCCAGGATTTGTAAAGGCAATGTGGTGCGGAGACCGTGCTTGCGAGGATGAAATCAAAGAAAAAACAGGTGCAACCTCCCGTTGTATGCCATTCAAACAAGAGCAAATCTCAGATCGTTGTGTTTGCTGTGGTAAACCAGCGAATGTGTTAGTATACTGGGGTAAAGCATACTAATCAGATCATGACAAGGAGGGATTGAGATGAAGGGACGAGCTTTAACACTACTAACGGACTTTTATGAGCTAACAATGATGCAAGGCTATTTTTTAAATCAGACAAATGAAACGGTTGTATTCGATGCTTTTTATCGTACGAATCCATCCGGTAGTGGTTATGCAATTTGCTGTGGTCTTGATCAGGTTATTGACTATATTAAAAACTTAAATTTCGATACGGATGATATTGAGTATTTAAGATCCTTAAATATCTTTACTGAAGAGTTTCTAGAGTATCTCTCGAACTTCAAATTCTCTGGAGATATTTATGCTGTACCAGAAGGTTCTGTTGTATTTCCAATGGAGCCATTGGTAAAAGTAATTGCACCAATCATGGAAGCTCAGTTAATTGAGACTGCCATTTTGAATATTATCAATCATCAAAGCTTAATTGCAACCAAAGCCTCTCGTGTCTGCTATGCTGCTAGAGGAGAAGCTGTTATGGAATTTGGACTTCGAAGAGCCCAAGGGCCAGATGCTGGTACGCTTGGGGCAAGAGCAGCAGTAATCGGAGGTTGCATTGGTACTAGTAATGTATTATGTGCACAGACCTATGGAGTTCCGGCACTTGGCACGCATGCGCATAGCTGGATAATGAGTTTTGAGGATGAATTGACCGCCTTTCGTAAATATGCACAGCTTTATCCAGACAATGTAACCTTATTAGTAGATACGTATGATACGCTTCGTTCTGGAGTACCAAATGCCATTCGTGTATTTCAGGAGATGAGAGAAGCTGGAAAGCTAACGGGACGTTATGGAATTCGCCTTGATAGTGGTGACTTATCCTACTTATCCAAAAAAGCAAGAAAGATGTTAGATGAAGCTGGATTTACAGAAGCATCTATTTGTGCATCGAGTGATTTGGATGAGTATTTGATTGATTCCTTAAAAACACAAGGAGCTAAGATCAACTCTTGGGGGGTTGGAACGAATCTGATTACCTCCAAAGATTGTCCTGCCTTTGGTGGAGTTTATAAGCTTGCTGCAATTAAGAAGAATGGTGAGTTCATTCCAAAGATTAAGCTTTCAGAGAATCAATGGAAGATTACCAATCCAGGGAACAAGACAATTTACCGTGTATATGAAAAAGAAACAGGAAAAATAAAAGCAGATTTGATAGCACTTGTTGGAGAAAAGTATTCAGAAAGTAGTCCACTGTTGTTATTTGACCCAATGGCAACCTGGAAAAAGACATATTTAAAACCAGGCACCTACACCCTTCGTGAGATGTTAGTTCCCGTATTCCTTCATGGTAAATGCGTGTATGAATCACCTTCCGTTATGGAAATACGTGAATATTGCATGAAAGAACTAGATACGCTATGGGACGAAACAAGACGTCTTGTCAATCCTCATGATGTATATGTAGACCTCAGTAATGAATTGTTCCATATGAAGAGAAGCTTACTGGACTCTTACAATGGAAATATTCACGACCAGAATAGTTAAGTTAATACGAGTCCTTCTTGACAATACCCACCAAATATTGTATTCTCATCTATGATTAACAAAGTTAACTATTAAGATGTGAATTGGAGCAGAAATTATGAGTACCGAATCTGAGGATTTGATCACGGTAATGCATCATTTAAAAACTCTAGTTAGTCAGATACGACCGCAAGGCAACATGACATTTGGGGAATTTTGTGTAATGAGCATGATCGAAAGCAAAGAGAAAGAGGAGTGCACATTATTAACGCCAACTAGTTTAAATGATTTGCTTGGAACCAAAAAGCCAGCTACCTCTAGAACGCTTGCTGTGTTAGAGAAAAAAGGTTATTTGGCTAAGAAAAGTGATGAGAAGGATCATAGAATTTGTTATTTGGAATTAACGAATCAGGGAAAAGTTGCATTAGAAGAAGAACGAGAGTTTTATCAGGACATTATGCAACGTATAGTAAAGCGTATAGGAACGGATGAAATCCAATCCATCACAAAGGCGTTAAATCACTTAAGCAATATATTAGAGGAAATGGATGAATTAGTATCAGATACAGCCTTGTAAAAGGAAGTATCTGATATTTTTTTTATTGCGTCTCATAGGGATGATTGTGTAATCAAGGCACAATTTTTAAAGTATTGATAATTCAAACAATACATATGTATAATTATGCTAGGAAAAAATCAAAAGTTCAGGATAATTCCTTTTCGGATAGTGAGTTGCTATCCCTATTATACTCATAAGGACAGGGGATAGATGAGATCAAAAGACATGAATTATGAGTCGAAAATAGTCATAATAGTAAGGTTAAATATGCGTATAAAAGCATAAAAAATAATAAAAGTTATTGACAATATGGAAAAAATAAGTAATACTTGTAGATAACAGCAATAGTTAACAAAGTTAATTATATTATGTAGTGATGTAATAAAAATATTGAATAAAAGGAGGAATTCGATGAAAGACGTTATATTCCAAGTGACACCAGAAGTTAGGAAGCTTGCATCTATTTGTACAAGTAGGGATAAAGTACCCGCCCAATTATACATTGATTATGATGTAAAGCGTGGGTTACGTGATATAAATGGGAAAGGTGTATTAGCAGGCCTTACGAATATCTCCGAAGTTCATGCAAAGAATGTAATCGATGGTGAAGAGGTACCATGTGATGGTATGTTATTTTACCGAGGCTATGATGTTAGAGATCTAACACAGGGGTTCTTAACACAGAATCGATTTGGATTTGAAGAGATTACATATCTTCTTTTATTTGGTGAATTACCAGATCATCAACAATTAAAGGATTTTGAAAAAGAACTTGGTGAACGAAGAACTCTACCACATAACTTTTGTCGTGACGTTATTATGAAAGCACCAAGCAAGGATATAATGATATCTTTGGCAAAAAGTATTTTAACCATATATTCTTATGATAAAGAAGCAGAGGATACTTCAGTTCCGAATGTCATGAGGCAATGTTTGAACTTAATTAGTCAATTTCCTATGCTCGCAGTCTATAGTTATAATGTTTATAGCCATAGTATTGGTAATAGTTTGTACATTCATCCACCTTTGGAGGGGTTATCTACTGCTGAGAACATTCTGCGTATGCTTCGTCCTGATATGAAGTATACAAAGTTTGAGGCCTCAGTATTAGATTTGGCACTTGTCTTGCATATGGAACATGGTGGCGGTAATAATTCTTCCTTTACAACAAGAGTTGTAACATCTTCTGGAACGGATACGTATTCTGTTATGGCAGCCGCTCTTGCTTCTTTAAAGGGACCAAGACATGGTGGTGCTAATATTAAAGTAATGCAGATGTTTGATGATATGAAGAAAAAACTTTCGGATTGGAACGATGAGGATGAGGTGGCTTCCTACCTTAGAAAAATCTTAAAGAAAGAAGAGTTTGATCGTTCGGGACTTATCTATGGAATTGGTCATGCAGTATACTCAATCTCAGATCCAAGAGCAGAAGTGTTTAAAAAGTTCGTTGAAGAATTGGCTGAGAAAAAGGGACAATCAGACGAATTTAAATTATATACGACCGTAGAAAAACTAGCACCAAAGCTAATTGGAGAAGAGAGAAAGATTTATAAAGGTGTTAATACGAATGTGGACTTTTATAGTGGATTTGTATATCGTATGTTAGATCTACCATTAGAGTTATATACACCTATGTTTGCGGTGGCACGTATTGTTGGATGGTCTGCACACCGTTTGGAAGAGCTCGTGAGTGCAGAAAAAATCATACGTCCAGCCTATCGTTCAGTTGCAAAACGTCGTGATTATATTACCTTATCTGACCGTACACCAAAAGTAGTGACTGCATCAGAGCTATAAGGCTATAGGAAGGACTGCGCTATCTGCGCAGTCCTTTTATAAAGGTTCTTAATTCTTTCTCATTCATCTTGTCTTTCACACGATCTACAGCTTCTTGCTCCGAGGCTGTTAATCGACCAAGTGAGAGTTCAAAAAAGGAATTGTTGTTATTGATAGATACGATCGGTATCATCGCATAAAAACCATCCGTTCCAGTCGATAGTGGACTCATCTTTTTCACCTCAAGCTTAGTATGTACAGATGCCCATTAGATAAAACATAATTTTTTATTGACAAAAAGTTGGGTTTATACTAAGATGAAAGAAATATGTAAAGACGTTGACGAAGAGAGTAAGAATTTTTGAAAATCTCAGCGAACCGTTGATAGTGCGAGAACGGTATGATTAGAAAATTTCTGAAAATCACTTTATCAGTTGCAATGCTGAACTAAGTAGGGGTTGCCGGGTTCTACCGTTATATGGATAATGTATCGAAGGAAACTTCCGTACATGAAATAGGTGGTATAATGAATGCTAATATGCACTCATCCTATTTTGGATGGGTGCTTTTTTTGTATTTCTAGCTAAATATGAGGAAATACTTGAATCAATAAAACTAAGCAAAGTTATTAATTTGCAATTCAATAAAAGATAGATAAGGAGTGAAGACATGTACGAAAAAGTATCGACAAACTTAAACTTCGTAGATAGGGAAAAGGAGGTTCTTAAATTCTGGAAAGAGAGTAATATCTTTGAAAAAAGTATTGATTCCAGAAAAGAAGGAGAGACCTTTACGTTCTATGATGGACCTCCAACTGCGAATGGAAAGCCACACATTGGCCATGTTTTAACACGTGTAATCAAGGATATGATTCCTAGATATCGTACAATGAAAGGAAGTATGGTACCTAGAAAAGCAGGATGGGACACGCATGGACTTCCAGTGGAGCTTGAAGTAGAAAAGCTTCTTGGATTAGATGGAAAAGAACAGATTGAGCAATATGGGTTAGAACCTTTTATTACAAAATGTAAGGAAAGTGTATGGAAATACAAAGGGATGTGGGAGGATTTCTCCGGTACCGTAGGTTTCTGGGCAGATATGGAGGATCCATATGTTACTTATCATAATGATTATATTGAATCTGTATGGTGGTCTTTAAAGCAAGTTTGGGAAAAAGGTCTATTATATAAGGGCTATAAAATCGTTCCTTACTGTCCACGTTGTGGAACACCACTATCCTCTCATGAGGTGGCGCAAGGCTATAAGGATGTCAAAGAAAAGTCTGCAATCGCTAAATTCCGTGTAAAAGATACACAGAATGAATTTATTCTTGCATGGACAACAACGCCTTGGACACTTCCTTCTAACGTTGCACTTTGTGTGAATCCAGAAGAAACTTATGTTAAGGTTGAAGTTGGAGTGAATGCAAAGGGGGATGTCGTTAAGGTAGCCGCGGAAGGTGAGGAAACAACAGAAGCGAATACTGTAGTTAGAACCGAGTATTATTATCTTGCAGAGGCACTATTATCTGTAATTGAAGGTGACTATAAGATCGTTGAAACTATGGTTGGTAAAGAGTTAGAGTATAAGGAATATGAACCATTATTCCCATATGCTATGAACAATACCGATGGTAGTAGAAACGAGAATGCAAATCGTGATAATATCAATGGTAAAAAGGCTTATTATGTAACTTGCGATAACTATGTTACTTTGACCGATGGTACTGGTGTTGTTCACATAGCTCCAGCCTTTGGTGAAGACGATGCGAACGTAGGACGTAAATACGACCTTCCATTTGTACAATTAGTCGATGAGCAAGGACAGATGAAAGCAGAAGTGACTGATTTCGCAGGCTTATTCTGTAAAAAAGCAGATGATGGTATCTTAAAGAAACTTGGTGAAACCAACCAGTTATTTAAGGTATTAAAGTTTGAGCATAGCTATCCATTCTGCTGGAGATGTGATACACCATTGATCTACTATGCAAGAGAATCCTGGTTTATTAAGATGACAGCAGTCAAAGATAAGTTAATTAAGAATAACAATACAATCAATTGGATTCCAGAGACAATTGGTAAAGGTCGTTTTGGTGACTGGTTAGAGAACATTCAAGATTGGGGTATCAGCCGTAACCGTTACTGGGGAACTCCACTCAATGTTTGGACCTGTGACTGTGGAAAGATGCATTCAATTGGAAGCATTGAGGAATTAAAATCAATGTCTAAAAATTGTCCAGATGACATTGAATTACACCGTCCATACATCGATGCAGTTACGATTACTTGTCCGGATTGTGGAAAAGAGATGCACCGTGTACCAGAGGTTATTGACTGTTGGTATGATTCTGGAGCAATGCCATTTGCTCAGCATCATTATCCATTTGAGAACAAAGAGAAATTTGAAGCTCAGTTCCCTGCAGACTTTATCTCAGAAGCGGTGGATCAGACGAGAGGTTGGTTCTACTCACTTCTTGCAATTTCGACATTAATCTTTGATAAAGCACCATATAAGAATGTAATTGTGCTTGGTCACGTACAGGATGAGAATGGGCAAAAGATGAGTAAATCAAAGGGTAACGCAGTAGATCCATTTGAAGCCTTGAGCCAATACGGAGCAGATGCAATTCGTTGGTACTTCTATATCAATTCTGCACCTTGGTTACCAAATCGCTTCCACGGAAAAGCTGTAGTTGAAGGACAACGTAAATTCATGGGTACGTTATGGAATACGTATGCATTCTTTGTGCTTTATGGAAATATTGATAACTTTGATGCAACTAAGTATAAGTTGGAATATGATAAACTTCCAGTTATGGATAAATGGTTATTAAGTAAGCTAAACACAGTGGTTAAAACGGTAGATCATAACCTCGCTAATTATAAGATTCCAGAGACAGCAAGAGCACTTCAGGAATTCGTAGATGAATTAAGTAACTGGTATGTACGTCGTGGTCGTGAACGTTTCTGGGCAAAGGGCATGGAGCAAGATAAGATCAATGCATATATGACTCTTTACACCGCTCTTGTAACGATTGCAAAAGCAAGTGCACCAATGATTCCATTTATGGCAGAGGATATCTATCGTAACCTTGTATGTAGCATAGATAAGACAGCGAAGGAAAGCGTTCACCTTTGTGATTTCCCAAGCTATGATGAGAATTTAATTGATGTGAAGTTAGAAGAGGATATGGAAGCAGTTCTTGATATCGTTGTTCTTGGTCGTGCTTGTAGAAATACAGCGAATATCAAGCAAAGACAGCCAATTAGCTCAATGTATGTAAAAGCAGAGTTAAGCTATACCGATGCAGATGGTACCGTAAAGGAAGGTATGTCTGACTTCTATAAAGAAATCATTGAAGATGAATTAAATGTTAAGAGTGTAGTGTTTACTTCGGATGTTCGAAACTTTACTTCGTATACCTTCAAGCCACAATTAAAGACTCTTGGACGTCGTTTCGGTAGCAAATTGAATGATTTGAAGGAATTACTTGCTAACCTAGATGGCAACAAAGCAATGGATGAACTTAATGAGAAGGGAACCTTAACCATTACGTTAGATGGAGTGGAAGAAGTTCTTGAAAAGGATGACTTATTAATTGATGCAGCTCAGATGGAAGGCTATGTAAGTGATAGTGATCGTGGTATTACAGTAGTTCTTGATACCAACCTAACTGAAAGTTTAATTGAAGAAGGTTTTGTACGAGAAGTAATTAGTAAGATTCAGACCATGCGTAAAGATGCAGGCTTTGAAGTGATGGATCACATTAACGTTTATGTAAGTGGTAATGAAACCATCAAAGAAGTCGTTAAGAAGAATGAAGCAGAAATTAGTTCCGTTGTACTTGCAGATACAATCAGTTATGACAATACCAATGGTTTTGTAAAGGAATGGAACTTAAATGGTGAGGATGTAACACTTGCTGTAGAAAAAAGATAATAGAATAAACTAAGGAACAAGGTGCTGTCGATATCAAGTCAAAGGATACGACAGCATTTTTTGTTTATATAGGAAATCTCATCTCTTAGGCAGAACAATTATCCTAAAAAAGAGGGTATACAAAGATAGCCAAGGATTTTTCTTCTGCATCTTTTATAAACTTCCCTTATGTCTCAAAAAATTCTTTATCTTCCTATCAAGAAAAGGTATAATATAGTAGTCTGCATAATGTTATTTTGGTATTTGCATAGGAAAGGGTTACGTATGGAAAGAGTTGAGCATGTCAATCAGTATTATAGCTGTTTGGAGGCTATGAAACGAAAATTTGATAAGTATGCAAGAAAGCATCCAGTTCAAACGAAAAGCAGGGAAGCTTATGAAAAGTGGGCAGCGCAGGCGAGACAGAATCTGAATCAACTGCTTGGTATGGATAAGATGGAAGATTGTGAGCTGCGGCCTCAGCTACTTGAATCAATTGAGTTAGAGGGGAATATGAGAAGGGAAAAGCTGTTGATTCAGGTTGAACCAGATGTCTATATGCCGTTTTATATAATTTATCCTGCAAAGGAAGTTCAAAAGTACATAGGAAGTGAATACAATCAACGTCCTGCTTGTGTCATAGCACCTCATGGGCATCAGGGCGGAGGAAAAGAATCGGTTGCAGGAAGAAGAGAAATTCTTTCGATTGCCTCGGCCATTGAGAGATTTCAATATGATTATGGAATGCAACTAGCGAAAAAAGGTTATATTGCAATCTGTCCAGATGCAAGAGGATATGCAGAACGTAGAGAAAGTGCATATCAGAACGATGAGGAATCAAGCTACCTGGCAGGAACCTGTTATCATTTATCTCATATGGCAGAACCCCTTGGGATGACAGTTATGGGAATGCTTGTATGGGATTTAATGAGACTTGTAGATTATATCTATGAGAGGGGCGATTTTGATCTTACAACACTAGGATGTGCTGGTTTTTCAGGTGGTGGAATGCAAACTCTTTATGCAGCAGCCCTGGACCAACGAATCCAAAGAGTCATAATCAGTGGTTATTTTTATGGATTTAAGGATTCACATCTTCTTTTGAATGGGAACTGTAATTGCAATTATGTCCCTCACTTGTGGGAATACTACGATTGTGGAGATATTGGGGCATTGTTAGCACCTAGAGAAGTGATTGTACAAACATGCAAGGAAGATCATTTGAACGGTCCAAGAGGAATCAAAAATGTGATTGAGCAGATTGAAATTATGAATCAAGCGTTTACTCTTTATCAAGCTCAAGAGAACTTAAAAGTGGATGTTCAAGAGGGAGGTCATTCCTGGCATTCTGGAGTGTTGCACTCCTTATAGATAATGCATACTTTTTTTGGAGTAATTATAGATTTTCACGATTGAAGATTCTGTAAATTGAGAGATATAATCATGGTAATATTCGGACAGTTTGAATATTATAGTATATAACTAGTTTCCAAAAGATGATGAATGTACGCAAATGCCAAGTCTTTATAAGACAGGATGAAGAAGAAAATCTTCTAATTAAGGGAGGAATAAGGATGAATATCAGGAAAGAAGAATTTCGCGAAGACGTTGAGAATTATCTCAAAAAACTTTTTCGCAGAGATGTAGAGGAGGCATCACAACAACAGCTGTTTCAAGCCGTTGCTTATGCAGTGAAGGATGTTATTGTTGAACAGTGGATGGCAACTCATAAAAAATTCGAGCAGGAAGATGCTAAAATCGTATACTATCTTTCGATGGAATTCTTAATGGGGCGTGCATTAGGCAATATATTAATAAATTTACGCTCAGATAAAATTGTACGAGAAGTGCTTGATGATTTAGGTCTTGATTTGAATGTGATCGAAGATTTAGAGCCAGATGCAGCCCTTGGTAATGGAGGCTTAGGACGTTTGGCTGCTTGCTTTTTAGATTCTCTAGCTACCTTAAACTATCCTGCATACGGCTGTGGAATTCGATACAAATACGGTATGTTTGAACAAAAGATTGAGAATGGATTCCAAGTAGAGGTGCCAGATAATTGGTTGAAGAATGGTAATCCTTTCGAGATGAAAAGAGCTGAGTATGCCCAGGAGGTACGATTTGGTGGGTATGTTAGAGTCATAAAAGATCATACGGGCAGAGAACGATTTGTTCAGGAGAATTATCAATCGGTTCTTGCAATTCCTTATGATCTTCCTGTGGTAGGTTATAATAATAATGTCGTTGATACTCTTCGAATTTGGGATGCAGAAGCTATGAACACCTTTAACTTAGAATCCTTTGATAAAGGTGATTATCATAAGGCAGTCGAACAAGAAAACCTAGCGAGAACGATCTGTGAGGTGCTATATCCGAATGATAATCATTACGCAGGGAAAGAACTTCGACTGAAGCAACAATATTTCTTTGTATCTGCAAGTATCCAAAGAGCGGTCAAAAAGTACATGGAAAACCATAGTGATATTAAGAAATTACATGAAAAGGTCTGTTTCCAGCTTAATGATACACATCCAACCGTAACAATTCCAGAACTAATGCGTATCCTGATGGATGATTATTACCTAACCTGGGATGAGGCTTGGCAGGTTACAACGAATACCTGTGCTTATACCAACCATACAATCATGTCAGAGGCACTGGAAAAATGGCCACAGGAATTATTCCAGAAACTATTACCTCGAATTTATCAGATTGTAGAAGAAATCAATCGCAGATTTATCTTAATGCTTCAGGAGAAATACCCAAACAATTCAATGAAAATTAAGCAAATGGCAATTATGTATGATGGTCAGATTCGTATGGCTAATCTTGCGATAGTTGCAGGGTTTTCTGTCAATGGAGTTGCTAGACTTCATACAGAAATCTTAAAAAAACAGCAATTAAAGGATTTTTATGAACTTTGGCCAGAGAAATTCAATAATAAAACAAATGGTATCACTCAAAGAAGATTTCTTTTACATGGAAATCCTGAGTTAGCAGTTTGGGTATCTCATAAAATTGGTGAGGGTTGGATTACTGATTTATCTCAGATGGAGCAATTGGTGCCTTATGCAGATTCCGAAGCTGCACAGAAGGAATTTATGAAAATAAAGTATAACAATAAGCTTCGCTTAGCAGAATATATTAAGAAACATAATAACATTGATGTGGATCCTAATTCGATCTTTGATGTACAGGTGAAAAGACTTCATGAGTACAAACGCCAGCTCCTTAATATATTGCACGTGATGTATCTGTATAACAAGCTGAAGGCCAACCCAACCATGGACTTTGTTCCAAGAACTTTCATCTTTGGAGCAAAAGCATCTGCTGGATATCGTCGTGCTAAGGCAATTATTAAGTTAATTAATAGCGTTGGGGATGTTGTAAATAACGATAGATCCATACAAGGAAAATTAAAGGTCGTATTTATTGAGAACTATCGTGTATCCAATGCAGAGCTTATCTTTGCAGCAGCAGATGTTTCTGAACAGATCTCAACCGCCAGTAAGGAAGCCTCTGGTACTGGTAACATGAAGTTTATGTTGAATGGTGCAATCACATTAGGAACCATGGATGGTGCCAATGTTGAAATAGTCGAAGAGGTTGGTGCTGAGAATGCAATTATCTTTGGTCTATCTTCGAATGAAGTCATTGCATATGAACAAAATGGAACCTATCGTCCAAGAGACATATATGAATCTGACACAGAGTTAAAAGAGGTAGTAAATCAACTGATCAACGGATACTACTCACCGGAGAACCCAGAGCTGTTCCGTGAGCTTTACAACTCCTTACTGGATAGCAATGGCTATGAAAAAGCCGACCAATACTTTATCCTAAAAGACTTCCGTGCTTATGTGCAAGCGCATCAAAGGGTAGAAAATGCGTATAAGGACTCGAAATCATGGGCAAAATCTGCTATATTAAATGTGGCGAAGAGTGGAAAGTTCTCTTCGGACCGAACAATCGAAGAATATGTAAAGGATATCTGGCATCTTGAGAAGGTTCAAGTTCAGGTGTAAGAGGAAAGATAAGAAATGATAATAGAACTACCGTTGAAAGTCAATCAGATCATACACAGATTGCAAGCCGCTGGCTATGAAGCTTATGCAGTAGGCGGCTGCATTCGTGATTCTATCTTAAAGAGGAGTCCAAAGGATTGGGATATCACGACCTCCGCGACTCCTTTTCAAGTGAAGTCATTATTTGAACGTACCGTAGACACAGGAATTCAGCATGGGACGGTTACAGTTTTGCTCGGAAAAGAGGGCTTTGAGGTTACTACCTACCGTGTGGATGGGGAGTATGAGGATAATCGTCATCCCAAAGAGGTTCAGTTTACGAATCAGCTTGTGGAGGATTTAAAGCGACGAGATTTTACCATTAATGCAATGGCTTATAATGATATGGATGGTCTGGTTGATGCCTTTGATGGATTAAGTGATTTAAAAGAAAAGAGAGTGCGGTGCGTAGGTAGTGCAGTGGAGCGATTTGAAGAAGATGCGCTCCGTATTTTGCGTGCAGTACGTTTTTCGGCACAACTTGATTTTTCTATTGAGGAAGACACTTTATTGGCGGTCAAAGAAAAAGCAAAGAATCTAAAGAATATTAGTGCAGAGCGTGTGCGTGAGGAATTAAATAAGTTACTATTAAGCAACCATCCAAAGAAATTACTCGTTGCACAAGCAACTGGAATTACGAATGTAGTGTTACCAGAATTGAATGAGATGCTAAATTGTGATCAGGAAAATCATCACCATATCTACACGGTTGGAATGCATTGTTTGGAAGCGTTAGCATACTTCTCGAATAAGTACCCAACGGAAGCAGAAACAGAAGCTGTGAAGTATACACAGAAAGAACAACTCATCCTAAGATGGGCATTGCTATTACATGACATTGCAAAGCCAGCGACAAAGGTAATTGGTAAGGACAAGGAAGGTCACTTTTATGGACACGCAAGCAAAGGTGCTGCAATGGCAAAGGACATACTGAAGCGTTTAAAATTTGATAATGAGACGATTGATACGGTTACCAAGTTAGTTTACTACCATGATTATCGCTATCAACCAACGAGGGAGCATATGCGTAAAGCGATGAACCGCATTGGGACAGAGATTATGGAGTTACTATTTGAGGTACAACAGGCAGATATTATGGCCCAAAATCCACAATATCGAGTATCTAAGCTAGAGAATTTAAGCATTGCTAAGAAACTTTATCATGAGGTAGTTACAAACGGGGAATGTGTTAACTTAAAAATGCTTGCACTAAACGGGCAGGATCTTATCAAAGCTGGGTATCAGCCTGGAAAAGAAATTGGTGAGAAGCTAAATGCTTTGCTACAAGAGGTGTTAGTCCATCCAGAATGGAATACAAAAGAGAAGCTTTTAACTCTGTTATAGAAACATATAATTTTCACAAAACAAGCATGAATTCATTTTTTTTCTCATATGATTAGAAAGAAACTCCCTCTAGACGTTTTTGGGGAGTAGGTTATTTAGTCGGAGGGATAAAACGTGGAGGATAGAAGTCAAGAGATTCTACAAAGATATGATTTCAGGATCTACAATACATATCGAACCCGCGGGGCATATGTATTGGATACAGATCAAGGACAGAAGCTACTTTGTTGTTATGAGGGTAGCGATAGTCGTATGGAGTTTGAAGATTTGATTAAACAACAAATAGTGGATCATGGTTATGAAAACATTGATGTTTTTGTCCGCAATAATCAGGGAGCCATTATTACTAGTAATTTAGTTGGTGAAAAGTTCTTTGTCAAAGAGTGGTTTGATGGGGAAGAATGTAGCTTAAAAAAAGAAGATAAGATATTACTAGCTGTTCGTAATCTGGCGCGACTTCATCTATGCATGCAACACATAGAATTAACAGAAGAATACAAATCAGCTTTTTCTCAAAGTGATTTAACGGTTACCCTTGAGAAAAGAACGCGAGAACTAAAGAGAGTTAAGACTTATATCAGGGAGAGAAAGCAAAAAAGTGAATTTGAGGTATACTATCTTACTATTTGTGAGAAATTCTACAAGGATGCGATTAAGGCCATGGAGTTACTCAAAGAGATTCCTTATGCTACAATGAGAGCCAATGCAATTCAGGAAGGAATCCTCTGTCATGGAAGCTATACGTATCATAATATATTTTTACTCAATGAGAAATCACAAGGGGTTGTCTGCAAGGCTGCGGAAATAGATAATGAGGAAGCTGTCGCAACCACAAACTTTGAAAAGGCAGAATGTGGACTTCAACTATTTGATCTTTATTATTTTTTACGTAAAGCAATGGAAAAGAATGATTGGAATAATGAGCTTGGACTCCATATATTAGATGAGTATAAGAAGTATCATACTTTGGGAAAGGATGATTTAAGGCTTCTTTACGTGCTTTTATTATATCCCGAAAAGTTTTGGAAGATAACGAATTATTACTACAATAGTAAAAAATCATGGATACCGCAAAAGAATGTACAGAAATTACAAATCCTTGGGGATCAGATGGAGAATAAGAGACTCTTTCTTAACAATTTGCAAGTTGATTAACGAACTACTATCTATTATAATGAAGGTGTACCTTTTTAGGTACACCTTTTATATGTTGTGGTAGTATGCCAAAGAATGAGGTAAAAGAATGAAAATGAATAAGGATACAGAGCTATCAAGATACATGATTATTGGAGGAATTGTAGTAAGTGTATTGCTTATTATAACCGTTGTGTTATTTAGTTTATTAGGGAGCAAGAATACAGGAAAGAATGCCTTTGCGAACGGAGAAGAGATACCCACGCAAGTACCTCAGAGCACGCTAGATGAAACATTTACAACAGCAGTATTCATGTCATCGGATACTGTGAATAAAAAGATATCCGTATGTGATGTTTTGACAGGAGAACAGATTACATTTGACTATTCCGGTGGAACAGAAATCACAGATAAATATGGGCAATTGATTACAGTATCCCAGTTAGTAAAGGGGCAAATTGTTAAACTCAACTACATAACCAATACGAAGCGTTTAACGAAGTTATCAATTTCACAAGACATATGGGAGAATATTGGGGTAACTGATATTATCATTAATAAGGAAGCAAAGATAATTTCTTATCTTGGGAAAAACTATTCTTATAGTGATGCTACTGTCGTTATTTCTAATGGTAAGATCATTGGTGTAGAGGACTTGATGTCACTAGATTATTTGACGATTCGCGGATGGGAAGAGAATATCTACTCGATTGTGGTCACTGCAGGTCATGGTTATCTAGAGTTAACAGGTCAGGAGCAATTCATTGGTGGGACAATCTATGTTGGCACAGAACTAATGGAACAGATCACAGAGGATATGCGTCTTACAGTGAGAGAAGGAACCTTTACCATCACGGTGAGTAATAAGAAGACAGAAGGATCGAAAGAAGTAATTATTGAACGAGATAAGACGACAATCTGTGATGTAAATGAATTTAACTTAGAACCAAGCAAAGAAGGTACGGTAATCTTCCAGATTTCACCACAGGGTGCAACCTTACTTATCGACAAAGTGGAGACATCTTATGTGACACCTGTATCATTAACGGTTGGTGAGCATGAGATTGAAGTATCCTTAGGAGGTTATATTACTTATCAAGGAACGTTGAATGTAACCGAGGGTACCACAAGTGTTACGATAGCATTGAAAGAGAATGATGGTACTGGTAGTGGCTCTAATACAGATACAGATTTAGATACGGAGGAAGGAGTTACGGATTCGGATAATACATCGGATAACAATAGTAATAACAATTGGGAGAATGATGATTCGAATGAGGAGATAGACGACGATACCGATTCTGATGATACTATCTTCGATGATGACGAGGAATTTCCTTCTGGAACGGATAAATCAAGTACAATTACAATTAAGTGGACTACCGGAGCTGAAGTATTCTTTAATGGAGAATATGTTGGTACCATCAAAAATGGTAAACTAACAGTAGAGAAACAATATGGAGAAATCTATGTTGAGCTCATTATTGATGGAGAAGACCCAGTAGCTTATGACATTGTTGTAATTAATGATGGTAAGGATGTTGAATTTGCATTCCCAGAATAAAAAGAAGGCTGTTGTAAACAGCCTTCTTTTTATTCTGGGAATGAGGTATTAGGATTGCTTTGATTAAGCTTATGATACAAGATATTTGGAATCAAAGATTTCTATTGGTAATGGCTTATCATAGTAATATCCCTGCGCCATATAGCAACCTATGCTTTGTAAAAATGTTACTTGCTCCAAGGTTTCAACACCTTCACAGATTACTTCCATATTAAGCTCTTGCGCCATACGAACTATATTTGAAATAACAATTCGTTCACGTTTATGAGCTGTTTTAGAATGGAAGAAGTCCTTGTCAATTTTAAGTACCTTAAATGGTAAATCACATAGTAGATTTAACGAGGACAATCCAGAACCAAAGTCATCCATAGCCAATCCAAATCCTAGATTTCGGATTCTTTGAAGTGTATAAAGCCAAGAGCTATCGCTATTTACAAATGCACTCTCTGTAATCTCTACCTCAATTAAGTGTGGAGGAATATTATATTTTTGAACCATCTTCAGTAAGTAATCTGGTAAAGAATCTGTTTTAAAATGGTGACGTGAAAAATTAACTGAGATAGGGAACAGCTGACATCCTTGATCAATTTGCTCTCTAATCTGTTGGCACACTTTTTCTAAAACATAGTAATCCAATTGTAGGATAAAACCATTATCCTCAAACAGTGGAATAAAGGTAGCTGGTGAGACTAGTCCAATCTGTGGACGCTGCCAACGAACTAGCGCTTCAGCTCCGCAGATTCTTCCTGTATTCATATTGATTTTTGGTTGATAATATACCACGAATTCTTCCGCCTGTAATGCATCTTCCATGACATCCTCGATGTTCTTCTGCTCAATCAACGCAGAACGCATCTCTTCGCTAAAGAACCTATAATTTTCTTTTCGTGCTTTCTGAGCATTTTTTCTAGCAATATTAGCACGGTCCACTGCAGCAATTGCATTATCGTTTGGTGTAATCATATAGATCCCAATCATTACATTCAATTTATAAAAGTTCCCGTCATGAGTAGAAATCTGCTTTGATGCAACGAGGATATCCTGTGCCTTCTTTTCAAGATTCTCAATATTATCGTATGGGAGTAATAAAGCAAATTTGTCACCTGTGATTCTACATAGAACCGAATTGCTACCCCCAACCTGATAAAAGATCTCGGATAAGCGAACTAGAATGTGATCACCAGCGATGTATCCATAGTTATCATTAATCAGTTTAAATTGAAAGATATCAGAATAAATCATGGCATACAATTGATCATTCTCAGCGCTCAATTTTTGATTCACAACAGAAAGAAAAGTATTAAAGTTATATGCATTGGTTAAGAGGTCTTTCTGCGAGATGATATCTGCTTTCTGCATGGAACGTAGACGTATTAAGTAGCTTCCAATCACCTTACTGAGTAGTGCAAGGGAATCAATTTCATTTTTTGACCATGAATGCGGAGTATCACAAATCGATGCACTAATGTAGCCAATATAGTGTCCATGGTCGCTAATACCACACTGGAATACGGAGGTCACGTGTTGTAAAATAATTGCACCTTTTTTGTCCGGTATTTGGTTGTAGTAGTCAACAATATTATCATTATACATAATACCATTTTCACTGTCCTGATAAAAGCTGTATTTACTGAGAGCTTCCCTCGGTATCTTCTGAATGTGATCCATGAGCTTGTATTTACTATCCGAGAACCATTCATGAGTTATGGAAACAGTAGTGTCTTGATCACCGTATTCTAAGATATTAATGCGATCTAGATTATAGTAAACACCAATCAAGGATAGAATCATATTGATGGAGATATCAATTTCTCTGGAGTCAAATAGAATCTCGATTGCATTAGCGATAATGGTGCTATCTACCAAGGAGCGATCATCATGAAGGTAATCGACATCATCAATTCTATTTCTTTTTATAACCACAGAATCATTTTGTGTAAACTCATCTAAGGATATGTTGTAGAGAGAAATCTGATTTCTACCACCCATCTTTGCATGGTATAATGCTAACTCTGCCTTTTCAAATAAGTGATCAAAATCGGTAGCATCGGATGGATAAAGTGCAATACCAATGGAACAGGTCAATTCAAAGTTAGAGTCCTCACCAATATAGATTTCATGGAACAGCTGATTGATCTGATTTGCTAAATTTTCAATATAAGTAACCGATGGAGCATTTGGAATTACCACAACGAATTCATCGCCTCCAACACGCGCGAGTATGTCGGTAGGTTGAAAAAGTTTAGTTAATTTACCACTGACATCAATTAGGACTGCATCACCAAAGAGATGGCCAAGTTTATCATTTAATCCTTTAAAATTATCAATGTCTATGAGTAAAAGGCCAAGGATCACTGGGGCATCAATATTAGCAATTAAACCATTGACTTTATCTCGTAACGTCATACGGTTGTATAGCTTTGTAAGCTTATCTTGAGCAGCTTTTTGCTTCAACTGCTCAATTTCAAGCTTTTGTTTATGAATATTACAGGTCTGGCCAATTACAGAAATCGGATTATTTTCTACGTCATATAATTTGGTACCAAACATTTGATACCATATATACTCATTACTCTCATTGAGTGTTCGAAATTCGACCATAATGTGTTCCTCTTTATTGGTGAGGGAATCACAAAATGCGAGGAACTGAGGCATGTCATCAGGATGAATTACTTGGTGATTTACGATTGTATTCTTGAAATCTTCGACAATGGTGTGCCCGTGATATAGACCGAAATTAGGATCTGTTTTGATCATAGTATCTGTTTTGATATCATATTCCCAAATGGTATCTTTGGAATGAGATAAGGCAATTTGATAGCGTTTTTGTTCTAGCTGCAATCGTTCATGATTCTTATTGATCTTCATCGTATAAATCACACCTACGATGAAAACAACAAGGACCAACAAGAAAACTATGACAAGTACCTTATTCATGAATAATCTCGCAATGGATGTGATCGCTTCAGAATCCTGATTCATAATGGACGTTGGTACCATATATAAAAGGTATAAATCTGAAAGGATGGTTGGAGAATAGTAGGAATAGACGGATTCTCCATCTAGAATAAAGTTAGAGATACCGGCCTTCTTTGCGAATAAGTTGGTTGTATATTGATTGTAGCTATGTGTATGTAAAAAGGTGCTTGACTTGATTTTAGCCAAAAGATTATCATTTACTTGAAATGCCTTATCTGAAGCGAGAATTCTTCCGGTACTATCTATTAAATAAGAAGTTCCACGATATTCTGACTTCGTTAACTCAACATAGTCAGAAAACTCAGTAACGTACATAGATTTTACTAACAAAGCAATTTCTTCATTAGTTGATAAATATGGAGTTATGAAATAAACCATATCCCCTGTTGTAGAAAAGATGGTTTTATTATCTTTTAAGGAAGCATAGTAAATTTCAAGTTTTTTTGTATTATCCGTATATTTTGATAAGTCCTGGTAGCTAGAAATTACATGGAGTTTGACTTTGTTGCTAGTTAGGGCAGTAAGTGATTCTTCAAAATCAGGACTTGTATAATCAATATTGAGCGACTTCATCGACTCTCCAATTGTACTCATTGTTCTTATTTGATTGGATAGTCTAAGATCTAGTGTTGTTCGAGAGGTTCCACTTGCCCTGGATAATCTATTGCTGGCTTGGGATTCGAATTGATTGTTTAGCTCAATGGTATAGGATCTGAAATTAATAATAAACACACCAAATAAAATAACGCTACATAGGATGATAAAAGCTGTTACAATAGGTATTTTCCTCAAGTTACACCTCCAAAGGATTCTCTTTCCATTATACATATAAAAATGTCGAATGTAAATGAATTTAATCGAATAAGTATTCTAAGAAAACTCTAATCTATAATTACTTGCATTTTTAAAAGCCCACAGTTATGATAGAACTACGAAACTATTACATACCTTGTAATATGAAAGGCTAAGGTGAGAAAAATGGATGAAAATCAAAAAGCAATGCTTAAAAAAGGAATAGGTATTGCAAAGATTATTATTGTAGTTGCAGTGGTAGCAGTATTATTCAGCCAATCCATGTATACGATTGGGGAACAAGAACAGGCGGTTGTTACAACCTTTGGAAAACCATCCCCAGTAACAGAGCCAGGGTTGCATTTTAAGATTCCTTTGATTCAAAAGGTTTCACTG
Organism: Bacillota bacterium; assembly: GCA_023415655.1. GTDB lineage: Bacteria > Bacillota > Clostridia > Lachnospirales > Lachnospiraceae > Lachnoclostridium. The sequence goes on from JAEZKD010000125.1 coordinate 98,921, forward strand.
GTAGATACCACAATTAAGGGATTTGCGATTGGGTATGATCAGCAAACAGGACAGTCGATTGAAGCGGAATCTCTAATGATTACGGTAGACTATAATTTTGTCTTAATTGATTTCTTCGTAGAATATAAAGTTATAGATCCAGTTAAGTATTTATATGCGTCTCAAGATCCAGTAAATATTTTAAAGAACCTTGCTCAAAGTTGTATCCGTGCTCAGGTTGGAAGCTACGATGTAGATAGTGTAATTACAACAGGAAAAAATGAGATTCAAGCAGCCATTCGAGAAAAGATTACAGAGAAGCTAGACGAACAGGATTTAGGTATTCAGCTTGTTAATATAACGATTCAGGATGCTGAACCACCAACTTTAGAGGTAATGGAAGCATTTAAGGCAGTTGAAACTGCAAAGCAAGGGAAAGAAACTGCAATCAATAATGCGAATAAATATCGCAGTGAAGAGCTTCCTGCAGCAGAAGCCAGAATCGATCAGATTCAAAAAGAAGCAGAGTCGACGAAAGAATCAAGAATCAATGAAGCTGAAGGTCAGGTGGCAAGATTTAATGCAATGTATCAAGAGTATATAAAGAATCCTTTAATTACAAAGCAGCGTATGTTCTATGAAACCATGGAAGATATTCTTCCAGATTTGAAGGTGATTATCGACAATTCAGAAGGTGGAGTAGAA
>JAEZKD010000203.1 GCA_023415655.1 Bacillota bacterium
CTCCTGAAGGTGAGGAAAGACAGAAAAAGGAATGGGCTGAAATGTATCGTATTTTGTTTGAGCATCCTTTGGTAGAAGCAATCACCGGATGGGATTTTGCAGATGGGGCATGGCTAGGCGCACCTAGCGGGCTTATTCGTAAGGATAATACGACAAAACCAGCATATCATGAATTGAAACGTCTGATTCACGAAGAATGGCATACGGAAGGTGAATTGCGAACAGATGAAAATGGAATTATTATGCTTGAAGGTTTTAAAGGAGAATATGAGATTGCACTTCAGGGAAAGATGATAAATTTTTATCTTAATGGAAATTCAAATAATGATGTAATAGAAATCACTATATAGAGTTGATTTTTTGATTTCATAAGTTTTTACAAATTCATCCAATTGCCTTGACATTTAAATATTATTTCGATATTATAATAATATCTCTTTGCGCTGCATTACATTTCTACTTGAAATGCTAGATTAACAGTACAAACTGAGCAGGCGATGAACCTTATTCATTAAGGTCGTGGGGCTGGGCCACCAAGTGTGGCAGCAGATCGTGATATTATACACATCTGTGGGACAGTAGTATGTTCCATAGGTGTGTTTTTTTATACCTAAAGGAACAAAGTGAACTGGAATGGAGTGCCATAGAGCTATCAATCGAATGCCAAATAGGCTAAACGGAGGTAACTTTTATGACAGATTACAAACCAAACATGGCAGGGTTAAGCTCTGCTGAAGCTAAGAAACTGCAGGACAGATATGGTAAAAATGAACTGACGCCACAAGAAAAAGAAAGCTTCATTAAGAAGGTCTTTCACATTATTTGTGAGCCTATGTTTTTACTGTTAATAGTTGCTGCAGTTATTTATTTTATCCTTGGTGAGCCAAGGGATGGTGCAATCATGCTAATTTTTGTTGTAGGTATTATCAGCATTGATGTTATTCAAGAATGGAAAACAGATAAAACTTTAAATGCACTGAAAGATTTATCGGCTCCTCATGTCACCGTAATCCGTGATGGAAAAGAAACTGTTATCGCAAGTTCAGACCTTGTGCCTGGCGACTTGATGCTGATTTATGAGGGTGTGAAAATCCCGGCTGATGGTATTGTAATAAAATGCAATGACCTATGCGTCGATGAGTCTTCTCTAACTGGTGAAGCAGAGGGAGTTTGGAAGATAAACACAGACAATGCTGAGCCTAAGAAAGATTATTGGCGTAAAGATTATTGCTATACGGGAACATTGGTAACTCAAGGAACAGCAACTGTATTGGTTGATAAAATCGGTGCAACGACTGAATTTGGTAAAATCGGTGCTAATGTAGTCTCAGCACCAAATGAAGATACACCTCTCCAAAAACAAACAGGAAGTCTGGTAAAGGTTTGTGCAGGAATAGCGGCTATACTGTTTGCATTGGTCGGAGTGATTACCTATCTTAATATTCCTGATCATGCTTTTGGCGATAGAATTATTGAAAGTATTCTTTCGGGCATTACGCTTGCGATGGCGATGATACCTGAAGAATTTCCTGTTATTCTAACTGTGTTCCTATCTATGGGAGCTTGGCGTTTGGCAAAAAAACAATCACTTGTTCGTAAATTACCATCTGTTGAGACTTTAGGTGCGGTATCGGTACTATGCGTTGATAAGACAGGAACAATAACCATGAATCAGATGACGGTGCAGAATACCTGGGCACTCAACGATGATACCCATGCTCTGATTGAAATGATGGGACTTGGTTGTGAGACAGATGCTTATGATCCCATGGAAAAAGCAATGTTAAGTTATTGTGATAGTCATGGAATTTCGAAAGAACATTTGTTTGATGGAGAACTGATTACAGAGTATGCCTTTACGAATGAACTTAAAATGATGGGGCATGTATGGCGCAGAAATGGTGAAATCATTGTTGCTGCGAAGGGATCACCAGAACGAATTTTAACTGTCTGCAATATGTCAGATAAGGATAGAGAGCTTACTGAACAGAAAATTACTGAAATGTCTAAGGAAGGACTACGTGTTATTGCCGTAGCTACTATGAAGCAACAAACTGAAAGTGACATTCCAGAAAAAATCATAGATTGTTCGCTAACACTACTTGGATTGATTGGTCTTGCTGATCCTCCGAGACAGAGTGTAAAAAATGATATTGCTATATGTAGCAAAGCTGGTATTCGAGTAGTAATGATTACAGGTGACAATGGTATTACCGCTTCATCCATAGCTAAAAAAATCGGTATGCCAAACAGTGACCAAATTATAACTGGCGATATGTTAAATGAAATGAGTGACGAGGAACTACGTGAAAAAGTTAAGGACGTAAGTATCTTCTCCCGTGTTGTTCCTGAACATAAAATGCGTATTGTTAAAGCCTTTAAAGAGAATGGAGAAATCGTCGCAATGACAGGTGACGGAGTAAATGACGCACCGGCACTTAAATATGCGGATATCGGTATTGCAATGGGCAAGCGTGGTAGCGAAGTATCAAGAGAAGCTGCCGATTTAATTCTAATGGATGATAATTTTACAACCATTGTTGAAACTGTGAAAGATGGTAGAAGAATTTATGATAATATCCGTAAGGCGGTTGGATATGTTTTCACAATTCATATTCCGATAGCGTTTGCCTCTCTTTTAGCTCCGATGTTGGGCATTACACCAGCAGCCATACTTCTTCTTCCTCTTCATGTTGTTTTACTGGAGTTGATTATAGATCCAACTTGTTCCATTGTTTTAGAGCGTCAACCTGCAGAAACAGATATTATGGATAGGAAACCTCGTAATCCGAAAGAAAAGCTGCTAAACGCAGGAATCTTTATTAAAAGCATTATTCAGGGACTCGTAATTTTTGCAGCTTCTTTTGGTACTTACTTTACCATTCTCGGAGGAAATCCAGACAATGCGCCATTAGCTCGTGCTATGGGTCTTGCAATTATTATGTTATCAAATCTGTTTTTAGTTCAGGTTAATTGCTCGGATCATGATTTTGCGATACAATCAGTTACTCGTCTTGTAAAGGATAAGGTTATGTGGGCAGTTAATATTTTCACAGTCCTTGGATTGTTCATTATCTTATATACACCAATGAACCATTTCTTGAAATTTGAGCCACTATCAGCAAGTCAATTTTTTGGAGCAGTAGGAATAGCGGCAGCAGCAGTTTTGTGGTATGAACTTGTAAAGCTTGTAAAGAAAATTATCAAATGATGAGTGCTTAGTTATTTCAAAAATGACTTATTTGATGTCTTATAATAATGAAGATAAGCTTGATGAAGTTCTTAATAAAAGGGTTTTGAAAAGTCTGTAACAGAAGAATTCAATAACCAGAAATACAAAAACACTTTGAAAAAGTATATTGAGAGTGGTAAAATATCAAACAAAAATTTGATTAAATATGTTCCTATGATATACTAACCTTGTAACCTAATAAAATTGGTTGCAAGGTAATTTGCGTAGATTTTAAAAATTTTAGCATCATTGTGATAGCTCTGAACATATTAAAAAAGAATTTAGAAGCGGATCAGTATAGAGGAGGTATAATACAGATGAAGATAGCAATTATTGGGGCTGGAGCCATGGGAATGCTTTTTGGCGGATACCTGTCATTAAACAATGAAGTAACCTTGGTGGGTAGAAATCAAACGAATATGGAGCTTATAGAAAAAGATGGGGTTATAATCAAAGAAACAGATGGTAGCGAGAGGACATTTTTTTTGAATGCAACTGTGGATTCTACCAAGGTAGGAGAGGTGGACTTGGTTGTGGTGCTTGTAAAGGCGGGTGATAGCAACCAGGCACTTAAGAGTCATAAGAGTTTGATTGGTAAAAATACCATTCTTATGACTTTGCAAAATGGTTCAGGACATGAACAGGTCATGGGAGATTATGCTGTAAAGGAGAATATCATCATCGGGACAACACAGCAAGGGGCTTATAAAATTGCGCCAAATTGTGTGGTTCACAGTGGCGGTGGAGAGACAGCCATCGGTGCAATTGTTGGAGATAGCAACCGATTTTTAGATATTGCCAATACGTTTTTGGAAAGTGGGCTTCCATGTAAGGTGGCGGATAAGGTGAAGGGCATGATATGGAACAAGCTTATGATCAATGCTTCCTCTAGTGTATTATCTGGAGTATTGCAGACAAATCAGGGCTATGTGGAGCAGAATGATTATGCTTGGAATTTAGCTAAGAAACTGATACAGGAGTTGTGTGCAGTGGCGACAGCGGAAGGTTATCCATTTGATTCAGAAGAACAGATTGCACGCATCAAGAAGCATTTGCAAAATGCTCCATCGGGATATACAAGCATTTACGAGGATATCAAACATGCAAGAAAGACCGAGGTGGATGTGATCAATGGTGCAGTTGTGGCTGCAGGACTTAGACTTGGAATTCCAGTGCCAACCCATGAATATATGGTGGGCTTGGTTCATGCTATGGAAGGAAGACAGAAATAAAAGAAAAGAATTACGGGACTATTGAGTCCCAAGTAAAAGTGGTCCTAAAAATGGGCCGATTACAGAATTAAAATAAAAAGAGAGTTCTGATTAAATGATATGATTCCCCTTAAGTAGATAAGGTAAATAACCAAAATCTACTTAAGGGGTATTTTTTTATGCCATGTTTATGGATAGCATCATGAGATCATTAATTCTTATGCACAGGGCTTTAGCCCCCAAAGTTAAGAAGAGTATCGAATTTCAAATACCTTTACTACCGATAATCAAGAGGTTATGCGAAACGAAGGCGAAATCTCCTTCGGAGAAAGTGAAAACTGTTTTTTGAATGACCGATAAAAGGTGGTATAGTCATTAAAACCACAGGTGAAGTACACCTCCATCGGAGATTCCCCTTTTTGCAGGAGTTCCTTCGCCCAAAAAAGACGTTTGATTTTTATGTATTGCCCGACCGTTGTCCCGAGGGAAGCTCTAAAAATTCTGTTCAAGTGTGTTTTACTGATATGAAATTTTTTAGAGAGTACCTCTAAGGAAAGGTTTTGCGAAAGATTGCTATTGATATATTTACATATTTGCATAGGAATGTTTGCTTCATGATCAAGAGTCATAGTCTTAAGGCTTATAAAACACTTATTTAAATCGCATAAGAGGGGAAGCAGGTAGCAAATTTTCTCGCTTGTGTTCTGGGAATTGCAAATAGCTGACAAGTATTGAAACCAATGGTTGTTCGGAAAGTCATGTGCACAGTAATGATTATATTCTCCTAATTCACGGTCGTGGAACAGGTCAAGCAGGCCTAAGTTGCCGGTATCATTTAAAAGGTCTGTTATTTCAAAGTTTACAGTAATTCTTTTGTATGGAATGTTGGAAAGGATGCTATTAATATGTAGTTCGCCTTTTCGCATGACCATAATATCCCCTTTTTTTAAATGATAATATTTCCCCTCTACCAGATAATTAATGTCACCGGAGAGAAAGCAGTATATTTCATAATTGTCGTGACTGTGCATTAGAGGTCTTTCAATTACAGGTTGCTCAGTTGTGTGCAAAAAACTATGGATAATAGAAGTCATGTTTCACCTCCCAAGATAATATAAAGTCATAAATCTAGCGTAAAACAATATGTTCATTTTTGCAATGTTTTTCTGGTTTTAATTGTAATTGTTTCATATAAATAACAATTTATAATAAAAGAAGATACCAATAAATCACAAATGAAAGCTTTGGAAAGGAGTTTTAAAATGAATATCTATGCTTTTGCAGATGAAGCATCTGCCCTTATGGAGGAACAGATTGTAGCAATGAAGAGGAACGGATTAAAGGGGATTGAAATAAGAAACGTGGATGGAACAAACATCTCCGATATTTCCATAGAAAAAGCAGCAGAAGTATACGAAAAAATTAAACAAGCAGGCCTTATGGTGTGGTCCATAGGTTCTCCTATCGGGAAAATAGATATTGAGACGGATGATTTTGAGGTTCACCTTGATAAATTCAGACATACCCTTGAGATTGCAAAGGTGTTAGACTGTAAAAATATTCGTTTGTTCTCATTTTACATACCTTGTGGGAAAAATCCGTATGACTATAAGAATGAAGTGATAAGAAGATTGCGACTGTTTGTGGAAATAGCCAAAGGTACGGGAATTGCACTCTGCCATGAAAACGAGAAGGGAATTTACGGAGACCGTGCAATGCGATGTTTGGAAATCTATAAAGAGGTACCCGAATTTAAGGGGATTTTTGATCCTGCGAATTTTGTACAGTGTGGTCAGGATACTAAAGAAGCCTGGAAGTTACTACATCCATATATCAAATATTTACATATCAAAGATGCACAAGAAGATGGGAAAGTGGTCCCAGCTGGACACGGAATAGGAAATTTACAATATATCATGGATAGTTTCAGGGCACATGGGGGTGTTGATGTGTCGGTGGAACCGCACTTAAGTATTTTTGATGGCTTACAAGCGTTAGAGCTCAAGGAACAAGTATCGAGGATAGACCAGTTTCAATATTCGGATGCTGACACGGCATTTGATGTGGCGTGCCATGCATGTAAGACATTAATCCGATAAGGGGGGAGAGCTTTGGACAGAAAAATCAAATTAGGTATTATCGGTATAGGAAATATGGGTTCCAATTATGCAAAGAAAGTTTCAGATGGGGAATGCCCAGAGTTTGAATTGGTGGCTGTTGCAGATGTAAATCCGCGCCGCATCAAATGGGCAGAGGAAAATCTGTCTAGTGAGGTAAAACGATTTTCTACGGCAGAAGAGCTGCTAGATAGCCAACTTGTGGAAGCTTGCATGGTAGTAGTTCCTCACTATGATCATCCGAAATACGCAATGGAATGTATCAAGAGGGGAATTCACGTTATGGTGGATAAACCTGCTGGTGTTTATACAAAGCAAGTAGAAGAAATGAATAAATTCGCGAAACTGCATCCTAAAGTAGTGTTTGGAGTGATGTTCAATCAAAGGACAAACTGTGTTTATCGAAAGTTGAAAGAACTGGTGGAGTCTGGTCGTTACGGAAATATTCGAAGAACCAACTGGATTATAACCAACTGGTATAGACCTCAGGTGTACTACGATTCAGGCTCATGGCGTGCTACCTGGGCAGGAGAAGGAGGCGGAGTGCTTCTGAATCAGTGTCCTCATCAGTTGGATTTATGGCAGTGGATCTGTGGTATGCCAAAAACTTTGACAGCCCATATGAAATTCGGTCAGTGGCATAACATAGAAGTGGAAGATGATGTTACTTGTTATGTGGAGTATGAAAACGGGGCAACAGGCACCTTTATTACCAGTACTGGTGATGCCCATGGAACAAATCGCTTTGAAATTCAGATGGATAAAGCTAAATTACTAGTGGAAAATGACAAATTAACTGTATGGGAATATGAAATGACGGAACAGGAATTTTCAAAATCAAATCAATCTCCTTTCGAAACGGTAGCTGCAACAGAGGTAGAACTAGAGATGGACGGGAAAAACCCACAGCATGTAGGTGTCATTAATGCCTGGGGAGGTGCTATCTTACGTGGAGAGCCGCTCATTGCAAAAGGGTCGGAAGGCATTCATGGATTGACCTTGTCCAATGCTATGCATTTGTCGGCATTCACAGGAAAAACAGTAGAATTACCATTTGATGGTGAGGAATATTACAAAGAACTACAAAAGAGAATTGCAGAATCCAAAAAGAAAGAAACGGTCGTGGAAATTACGGCAAAAATGGATCAAAGTTGGCGTAGATAAAAGCTAATATATACCTAAAATTGACTAATGGTAGATAAGGAGAGATTATGAACACAAAGAAAACAAATCCTATTATTGAATCAATTTACACAGCAGATCCTGCGCCTTTGGTGGTGGGGGATACACTTTATCTATATACCACTCATGATGAGGATAAACTTATCAATGATTTTTATACAATGGTTGACTGGCGTTGTTTCTCTACCAAGGATATGGTGAACTGGACCGACCATGGAGTGATTTTCTCTTTGGATGATATTGAATGGGCTGATGACAGAGCATGGGCACCTCAGGCAGTAGAGCGCAATGGTAAGTTCTATCTTTATTGCCCAGTACATAAAAAAGACGGGGGAATGGCAATTGCAGTAGGAGTATCTGAGAACCCTGTAGGACCTTTTAAGGATTTGGGAGAACCTCTTGTAGATGAAGGAGATTGGAATGATATCGATCCTACCGTATTTATTGATGATGATGCTCAGGCATATCTTTATTTTGGAAATCCTGAACTTCGCTATGTTCATTTAAATGAAGATATGGTTTCCTATGACAAAACGATTGGCGTAGTGAAAATTCCTATGACTGAGGAAGCTTTCTCAAAAGGATCCCATGATTCCGGTACATCCTATGGAGAAGGGCCTTGGTTCTATAAAAGAAATAATCTTTATTATATGGTATATGCAGCATTTGCATTGAATCAGCAAAACGAACAACTTGCTTATTCAACCTCAAGTTCCCCAACTGGGCCATGGAGGTATGGGGGTGTTTTAATGGAGGCAGGAGATTGTTTTACAAACCATCCGGGTATTGCAGATTTCAAAGGACATTCTTATCTATTTTACCATACTTCTGATTTGCCAGGGGGAAGCTTATTCCACAGATCAGTTTGTGTTACTGAGTTTAAATATAATGAGGATGGCTCGATTGATACTGTAAAAAAGTATGACAGTATAGAAGGAATAGAATCATTAGGTAACCTACAATAAAGAGGTAAACGACGTCGGAGAAGTAAATTCTGACGTCGTTTTTTCATTTTTAGCCGTTTCATTCCATTCATCAGTGTTGATTTTTCGCATTTGTTAATTAGCAATTAGATTAATATGCATTGGATTAACTTTTATATTAATCAGATAAAATAACATATAATAGAAAAATATGGGGTACATTATATAAAAATATACAAAAATAATCAGTAATTACCAGAAAAAGTATTGACAATAACCAAAATCAATTGTATAATCGAGATACGATATCGGATTATAAAATTAATAATTAACCTAAATAGAAATTACCTGGAGGTAAAAGCGACAATGGAGAATAAACATGCTAGAATTACAATCGAGAAAGGTAATGTTATTGGGACGGTAGATAAGAATGTATTTGGTTCCTTTGCTGAACACCTTGGAAGATGCATCTATAATGGAATCTATGAACCTAATCATAAGGAAGCTGATGAATTCGGTTTTCGAAAAGATGTAATTGACTTAGTTAGAGAGCTGGGTGTACCAATTATCCGATATCCAGGTGGGAACTTCGTATCTAATTATCGTTGGGAAGATGGCGTTGGACCTGTAGAGAATCGCCCGAAGCGTTTGGATCTTGCGTGGAGATCACTAGAAACCAATGAGGTTGGTGTGAATGAGTTTGTTCAATGGTGTAAGCGCGCTGGAGCTGATCCTATGATGGCAATTAATCTAGGGACTAGAGGAATTGAATCGGCTCTCGACCTCTTAGAATACTGCAATCATCCGTCGGGTACATATTTAAGCGATTTACGCATTAAGCATGGATATAAAGATCCTCACAACATAAAGGTTTGGTGTCTTGGTAATGAGATGGACGGGGAATGGCAGGTGGGCCATAAAACTGCAGCGGAATACGGCCGCCTGGCAGCAGAAACAGCCCGTGCCATGCGTATGGTTGATCCAGATTTAAAACTTGTTTCGTGTGGAAGCTCACACACTTTTATGGATACATTTCCTGAATGGGAGGCTGAAACATTAACCCATACCTATGACTTAGTGGATTATATCTCACTACACCAGTATTTTGGTAATGATGGTGAAGATGCTTTGGACTTCCTTGCACAATCATTGGAGACAGACCGTTTTATTAAGACAGTCATTGCAGTTTGCGATTACATAAAAGCGAAAAAACGTGGTAAAAAGGACATAATGCTCAGTTTTGATGAGTGGAATCTATGGTACCATTCCAAAAATCAGGATGACAATACTATGAAAAATGATCCTTGGAAACCGATTCCTACACTACTTGAGGATGTATACACCTTCGAAGATGCATTGCTTGTGGGATGTATGTTAATCACCTTCCTTAAGCATGCAGACCGACTGAAAATGGCTTGTATGGCACAACTTGTTAACGTAATTGCACCGATTGTGACTGAAGTAGGAGGTGGTATCTGTCGTCAGACTATTTTCTTTCCGTTCCTACATGTGTCACGTTTCGGAAGAGGAAAGTCCCTGCGTTCCTTTGTGGCATCTCCTAAGTATGATTCTAAGAGATTTACTGATGTACCTTATATTGAATCAGCATTTGTAGAGGATGAGGAAACAGGAGATTTGACAATGTTTGCTGTAAACCGAAGCTTAGAGGATATGATGATAATAGATTTGAGTATCAATGGCTTCGAGGACTTTCAATTAAAGGAGCACATATCACTGACTAGTGAGGATATGAAAGCAGTGAATACTCCGAGAAATCCTTACATGGTGGCTCCATCTTGCCAAAATGATTCCGTGGTTACTATTGATGGTGGGCATTTTGAAGTTGTACTGAAAAAATCTTCCTGGAATGTGGTTCGTTTTTGCCGTAAGTCAGTGAAGTAATTGGAATTATAACATTTTCTTAGGTATTAGAGAAATGGGGACTAAAGTAGTATTAGAAATTGGTAGGACGTGGTCTGGATTTAACCACAAGCTACCCGTAGCTAATTTGCTCTACATTTCTTTATATAAAAAAAATTTATAGGAGGTAGAGAACATGAAAAAAATCATTGCATTACTCCTTACGGTGACAATTCTCACGGCAATGGGCTGCTCAAAGTCCGCCAATGAGACTAATAATCCGAAGGATACTACGAAATCCGGGGAAGTTACTGAAATTGAGTTTTGGACCTTCCAGGACCTTCACGTGAAGCACTACGAGACGATGGCAGAGAAATGGAATGCTTCAAATCCAGACAAGCAGATTAAACTGATTTCTACAGTATATCCGTTCGAGGATATGCATAGTAAGTTGCTTATGGCACTTCAATCAGGTAAAGGTGCACCTGATCTAGTGGATATCGAAGCTGGTAAGTATGCAAACTTCCTTAAGGGAGATATTCAGCTACTCCCTCTAAACGATATTGTTGAACCTGAACTGGACAATATTGTAAAGGCTAGAGTTGATATCTATGCCAAGGATAACAACTACTATGGCATCTGCTTCCACGTTGGTGCTGCGGTTGCTTACTATAACACTGAACTGACTGAACTTGCTGGAGTTGACTGGCAGAATATCACAACTTGGGATGAGTACTATGAAGCTGGTAAGAAGCTCAAAGCAGCTGCACCTGACAAGTATTGGGAGTCCTTAGAAGCTACTGACATATGGCATATGTGGCCAATGTTAGCACAGCTAGGCGCAGATATGACTGCTGCAGATGGCTCCATCACAATCAACACTCCTGAGATGAAACAGGTTCTTGAGTATAACCGAAAGTTACTTGATGAAGGACTTGCAGTTGTTGCTCCAGGTGGTTTCCACCATGCTGAAGAGTTCTATGCTATGATGAATGAGGGTAATATTGGGTCCATCATAATGCCAATGTGGTTCCTTGATCGCTTCACGAACTACATGCCTGACTTAGCTGGCAAAATTGGTATTGCTCCGCTACCTACTTGGGAAGAGGGACAGAAACGCTCCATTGGTCAAGGTGGTACTGGTACCTCCGTCACTAATCAAGCGAAGAATCCAGAACTTGTTAAGGAATTCCTTTCCTACGCAAAACTATCGAAAGATGCTGGTATCGAGATTTGGAACAATCTAGGATTTGATCCAATCCGTACTGAAGTATGGGGAATGGAAGAGGTTACTCATGCAAGCAACGCATTTACTGAATATTATGTGAATAACCCATTCGATACCTTACTTGAAATCAAGGACGAAATCATCTCTAATCATAATGGTGAGAACCTACCACAGGCATTAGATATTATGAAGAACCAGGTTCTGCCTCGTGCATACGAAGAAGCCAATATTGATATTGGTAAAATGCTAGAAGAAGAACAGAATGCTGCAATTAACTAATCAATAACTAAGTAATGGGGAAGGCCAAACAAGCACATTGCTTTTGCTTTCCCCATGATTTTTCCTCTTTGCCTAGTTACGCTATAAGAGGAACAAGGAGGTCAATAATCATGAAACCAAACAAAAATGTGACTGAGAAAAAAGAACGTAAAAAGTTAAAGTCACTACTCTATTCACAAAAACTGGCGCCCTATATTTTTGTAGGACCATTTATTATAACCTTTTTGCTGTTTTTCTTGTATCCAATCATTTCTTCTGTTATTATGAGTTTTCAGGAGGTCCTGCCTGGACAAACAACTTTTGTCGGATTCGATAATTTTCGTAATCTTCTTCGTGGTGACTTTAAAGATGCGATTTATAATAGTACAATATATACAGTATTAACCTGTATCGTGTTAATTCCGCTTCCAATGTTATTAGCTGTTTTCTTAAATTCTAAGAAAATGGTTGCAAAGAGCTTTTTTCGATCCATATTTTTTCTACCTGCCTTAGTTTCTGTGGTTGTCGCTGGGTTTACCTTCCGATTGATTTTTGGTGAAATGCCTACCGCGTTATTAAATAGTATCTTGGCTAATTTTGACATGGCACCAGTGAAATGGCTAGGAGGACCTGCAGCTTGGACTACATTTTTAGCACTTTTGGTATTATGTTGCTGGCGCTGGATGGGTGTTAATATCATGTACTACTTATCCGGGTTGCAAAGCATTCCTAGCGAGCTTTATGAATCTGCATCCATCGACGGTGCAAACTCATGGCAGCAATTTAGACATGTTACAATACCATTTCTGAAGCCAACGGCTACCTATGTCTTAACCATCAGTATCTACGGTGGTATGGCTATGTTCCTTGAAAGTCGTATGTTGTTTAGTGGTGGTCGTTATCCAGGTGGGCAGGGGTTAACAATTGTTGGTTATCTGTACCGTTTGGGATGGGATCAGAATAAAATCGGATTGGGTTGTGCAGTGGGACTAAGTCTGTTGGTGCTCACATTAGTCATTAACCTATTTCAACTCAAAATATCCGGTTTCTTTCAGAAGGAGTGACAGAAATGAGAAAAGCATTGAAAGATAAATCCCGATTTTCTATAAGCTCTATCGCTATGAATCTTTTGTTCGTGGTCATGGCTATCGTTATGCTAATTCCCTTTTTCAGCATATTCTTAGCCTCCCTTCGACCAGGTACCGAGATTATGCGTCAGGGTATTGGCTTAAATGTCGACACCTCAACTATGTCTTTTGACAATTACAAATATTTATTTACAGATGGTAGATATTTTACATGGTTTTTTAATAGTTTTTTAATAACCGCAATTCAGATTATACTTACGCTGCTTGTCAGTGCTTTTGTTGCCTATGGCTTTGCAATGTATGATTTTAAGTTTAAGAATACACTTTTTATCTGTGTTCTCCTAATCATGATGATCCCTCTTGAAATTATTATGCTACCTTTATATCAACTAATGATTAAGATAGATTTAATGGATAGCTATTGGGGCGTCATTCTTCCATCGATCGCTGCCCCACTGCCAATCTTTTTCTTTCGTCAATACCTTAGTGGAATTCCTAAGGACTTCCTCGGCGCAGGACGTGTGGATGGTTGTAACGAGTTTGGTATCTACTTTAAAATAATTATGCCTCTTATGAAGCCTGCCTTTGCTGCAATGGGTATCTTTGTGGGTATGAATAGCTGGAACAATTATCTCTGGCCGATGATCGTGTTAAGTGATAAAAATAAGCTTACACTTCCAATCGGTCTTGGATCGCTGCTCACCCCATATGGGAACAATTATGATTTGCTGATATCGGGAGCTGTTTTTTCCATTGTTCCGATTGTAATATTGTTTATGTTATTCCAAAAACAATTCATTGCAGGATTAACAGCCGGAGGTGTAAAAGGATAAAGGAGATGATTTTATGATAATAACACCAACACCAGAGAACGTTGCCTTTTTCGGAGCTCTTGCAAGTGATGTACGATTGCAGATTATCCAGCTTCTGTCAAAGGAAGATCTCAATATCAAAGAGTTAGCAGAAAGAGTTGGAGTAAGTAGTCCGATTATGTTAAAACATGTTCAGGTGCTTGAAAATGCTGGTTTTATAGTAAGCCATTTAGTAAAACGTAATGGATCCACAAGTAGAGTCTGTACTCTTGTCTTTGCAGAGTATCGATTCTTAATGGAAACTCGTAGACGGAATTTACCTTCCGTCTATTCAGTTTCTATTCCAGTGGGGCAGTATTGCGCAATTGATGGAAAACCAACTTGTGGATTAGCTACAGAAAAAGACGTAATTGGAGCTTTAGATGATCCTAGAAATTTCTGGGTTCCAGAAAGGGTGAATGCCCAGCTTATATGGTTTACTCAGGGATATGTGGAATATCATGTACAAAATTGCTATTCGCCAGAACAGACAATGACTGAAATTGAGCTTTCTTTTGAAATAGCATCTGAGGCGCCAGATTTTGTTGAGGATTGGCCGTCTGATATTACATTCTACTTTAATGGCATAAAACTATTTACATGGACCAGCCCAGGGGATTATGGAGTAAAACGTGGCATTCTTACCCCTGAATGGTGGCCATCCAATCAATATGGCTTGCTAAAGGTCATTCATATAACACCACAAGGGGTTATCCTCGATGGAAAAAAGGTGTCTGATGTGACGCTAGATCAAGTGTTGGTAAGTCAAGAACTATTTTGGAGCATACGCTTTGAAGTAGCTGAAGATGCAAAAAACGTAGGTGGACTTTCTCTGTTTGGGGAGAAGTTTGGGAACCATGCTCAGGATATCCTGATGAGAGTCTTCTACGAGAAAAATGGCAACAAAGTGTGATGTTGCACAAGAAACGTTCACTTTTATGTGGGGAAGTCGAAGGACTTCCCTTTTTGTATATAGAAAAAAACTATAACTGATTATATGAAATCGCTATTGGGAATTATTAGAAAATATATTGAAACTATAGGGAATAAGAGGTATACTTTATTCATATTAATCATATTAAGTTACTATGGATTAGAAAAATGAGAAACGAAATGAAACCCTGATTCTAAAGTAACTTACTAGTTATACTTGAGCAGGTGTTATGTAGTATAGGGCACTTGCTTAATTTTTTTTACCGAAACCGAAAGGAGGTAAATGTTGAGCATACAAAAAAATGATAGTAAGGTGTTGAATGATTTGCAGCTAAATACGATTTTAAAAATGATGGAAGACATAAAATATGGAAGTCTAACGATTATTATACAGGATGGGAAAGTAATCCAAATAGATAAGAATGAAAAATATAGAATTATTAACTGACTGGAAAACCAGAGGTTTTACTAAATGTTACAGTGATAAGTTGTGACAGGAATATTAGTAGAATCTCTGGTTTTTTATTTATGATAAGTAATTGGCTTCCCAATTCATCTTGTTTATAACAAGGAAGTTAGCTTTGATTCCTTATGTTGAGATGCTGTAGCTACTGGAATGATATAGGTCTAGAAAACTTAAGTTTTGGGTTAAATCCAACCAGTATAGCACCTCAGAATTATTAGAATAGGAAAGAAGGAATGGTATGAGTAAAACCTATAAGGAATTAACCAATTCACATCCTTGCTTTGGTGAACACAAAAATAATGTGGGTAGAATTCATTTACCGGTTAGCCCATGATGCAATATGGCTTGTCGGTTTTGTGACCGGGCAATGAATGATACGGAGGAACGTCCTGGAGTAACATCTAAGGTTCTTACACCGGAGGAAAGTCTAGATGTTATTAAACATGCACTTAGCATATGTCCAGGGATCACAGTAGTCGGAATCGCAGGGCCGGGAGATAGCTTAGCAACCGATTATGCATTAGATACAACTAGGAACAACATATATAAATGACTTCAGAAAGGATATGAATATTGTTAGGTGGATTAGCCCAAAAGACAGTTTTGGATACAATTCGAGAAGAAGGAAACGAGATAGAACTTGATCGAATTGTGAGAGTTGGATTCGGAGGTACTAAGTGTGTGGAATCAGGTGGTCGGAGGAATTTGTGAATAAAGTGTATTTAACGTTAAAAGGGATACCGGATTCAGTTACTTATCATAAAGATACGAATACTTTTTCAGAATAGAAAATAAATTAGAAGGAATAACTTTGTTATTGTTAGAGGAGTTCTTATGGATTGGGCTTATATAGTGAAACACCTACCTTTATTTTGGGAAGCAACTTTATTGACCTTAAGAATAGGTTGCATTGGTATTATTATGGCAATTATAATAGGTCTTTTCTGTGGTGTTATACAGTATTACAGATTACCTGTGATTAGGAGGATTGTTGCTGTATATATCGAATTAAGCCGAAATACTCCTTTGCTGATTCAACTATTTTTTATTTACTATGGACTTCCGAAGATCGGTATCTCCACAAATCCTGAACTATGCGGCATTGCAGGTCTTGCATTTTTGGGCGGAAGCTATATGTCAGAAGCATTTCGAAGTGGGTTAGAGGCAATCGATCCAAACCAACAGGAAAGTGCAACAAGTTTAGGATTGAACCGTTATCAGATCATGAGATTTGTTATTCTTCCACAAGCTGCATCCATCAGTATACCATCTTATATTGCCAATGTTATTTTTCTACTGAAAGAAACAAGTGTTTTCAGTGCGATTAGCTTAATGGATCTGATGTTTACAGCAAAGGATTTGATTGGTTTGTATTATAAGACAACAGAAAGCTTGTTTCTACTTGTGATGTTTTATTTGATGATTCTACTTCCTATCTCTGTATTCGGAAGTCTACTGGAAAGGAGACTTCGATATGCTACCTTTGGGTCTTGATGTGTTGTTAAAAGGAAATAATCTATTGCGTCTTCTTAAGGGGTTGTGGGTTGCACTTCGTATCAGTCTAATTGCCGTTGGACTGAGTATACCACTTGGAATTTTACTGGGCTCTATGATGTTATGCAAGAATCGAACGATTCGTATGATTTTAAGAGCATATTTAGAATTTATTCGAATCATGCCTCAGCTTGTGTTACTGTTTCTTGTTTATTTTGAAACAACACGTAGTTTTGCATGGGGGCTTTCTGGAGAAATGTCATCGATTATAGTTTTTGTTCTTTGGGGGACTGCTGAGATGAGTGATTTAGTAAGAGGAGCTTTGATTAGTATTCCAGTACATCAATGTGAAAGCAGTGAAGTTTTGGGTTTTACAAAGCTTCAAACATATAGGTATATTATTATCCCTCAGACAGTGAAAAGATTGATTCCACTATCTATTAATTTGATAACTAGAATGATTAAAACAACAAGCTTAATATTGATGATTGGTGTGGTGGAAGTAATAAAAGTAGCACAACAGATTATTGAGGCGAATAGAATGTCCAGTCCGAATGCAGCATTTGGGATTTACCTAGTTGTCTTCTTGTTATATTTTATTTCATGCTGGCCAATTAGTTTGCTTTCGAAATACTTGGAAAGGAAGTGGCAATGACGTGCAAGAAGTGCTATTGACGATCAAACATCTTACAAAAAAATATGATGAAGACATAATTTTAGATGATGTAAACTTTACGGTACATAAGGGGGAAGTTGTTGTTATTGTTGGACCAAGTGGATGTGGAAAAAGTACATTATTACGATGCATGGATGGATTGGAACCAATACAGGCGGGGTGTATTTCTTTGAAGGGAGAATCCATAGAACCGGGATACACAAATTTAAAAACTTATCGACAAAAAATTGGAATGGTATTTCAAAATTATGAATTATTTCCACATTTAACAGTACTCAAAAATATTATGCTTGCACCTGTTAAAGTTCAAAGACGACAGAAAGAAGAGGTAAAAGAAGAAGCAATCATGCTTTTAAAAAGAGTTGGATTGGAAGGGAAAGAAAAGAGTTATCCAAGACAACTCTCGGGCGGGCAGAAACAGCGTGTTGCAATTGTGCGAGCTTTATGTATGCACCCAGAAATTATGTTATTTGATGAAGTAACGGCAGCACTTGACCCTGAGATGGTTAGAGAAGTTTTGGAGGTAATGCTAAGTCTCGCAGCCCAAGGAACAACCATGGTAATTGTAACACATGAAATGCAGTTTGCAAAAGTTGTAGCGGATCGTATCCTGATGTTAAATGAAGGAAGAATTATAGAAGATACAGAACCAGAAAAGTTTTTTACGAATCCAGATACAGAAAGGGCAAAAAAATTTCTAGATATATTTGTATTCGACAAAATTAAGAACCATGATGCTACAAAATCAATAGAAGTAGAATAAATGATTGGGATTAAAAACATCCCAGAATGGAGGATTATGATGAGATTATTAAAGAAATTATTATCGTTGACGTTGGCATTCGGATTGATTATTGGGCTAACAGGTTGTCAAAATAAAAGTAAGAGTACATCCAACGCTGGAGGAGATACTTATCGAACATTAGATCAAATCAAAGAGAGTGGAACAATCAATATAGGTGTTTTTTCAGATAAAAATCCGTTTGGATATGTTGATGAAAATGGAGACTATCAGGGGTACGATGTTTATTTTGCAAAACGCATTGGTGAAGATCTTGGTGTGAAAGTTAATTATGTATCAACAGAAGCGGCTAATCGTATTGAATATCTACAAACAGGAAAAGTAGACATTATTCTTGCTAATTTTACAGTTACCGATGAACGTGCACAGGAAGTAGATTTTGCGCTGCCTTATATGAACGTTTCACTTGGTGTTGTTTCACCAGACAGTAATCTAGTTACATCACTAGATCACTGGAATGAAAATGATAAAATGATTGTGATTTCAGGAACCACTGCAGAAACATATCTAACAGAGAATTATCCTAATATTCAGTTACAAAAGTATGATTCTTATGCAAATGCAAAGAATGCGTTGGAAAATGGAAATGGAGCTGCATGGGCAAATGATAATACAGAAGTAATCGCATTTGCAAGTCAAAATAAAGGCTATACCGTTGGTATCCCTGAACTTGGAAGTAAGGATACGATTGCTCCTGCAGTAACAAAAGAAAATAGTACTCTTCTTAAGTGGCTTAATAATGAAATTGAAAATCTGGGGAAAGAAAAGTTCTTCCATACCGCATATGAAGCAACACTAGTGGATACTTATGGTTTAGATTATGAAGAGAGTCTTGTGATAGAAGGTGGAAAGGTAGAGTAATCTAGGTTGTTCGTCAGGTCTTGGAGTGTGATATGAATCATACTCCATTCTTGATTTTGAGCATTACAAGGCTACTGAATGGAGTTTGTACGATGTTGAATCAACAAGAAATAGCAAAAAAAAAGAAGAACTGAGCAAAAGATGATAAGACTATATGTTCAATGTTAGTGTATTCTTTAACTAAGATACATATTTAAGATATGGTGATTAAGCAAAAAGTTTGGAGGATAAAATGAAAAAGAAATCGTATTTACTTGCATCTGCTTTCCTTTTACTTGCGTTTGGAGGCATTGCTTGTTCAAAGAAGAGTGAAACAGTTGATCCGGTAGTAGATAATAAGATTACAGAAGTACCAACCATTACACAAGCGGCAGTAAATGAGCCAACGAAACCTACGGAACCAGTGAAGGAGGAAGAACCGACTGTGACACCATTGCCAACATTTGAACCAAGCAAACCAGATGAAGTCGATCGATCGGAAGCATTTCGAATTCTAGAAGATATGAATGTAGGATGGAATCTTGGCAATACCTTGGATGCTATCAATGAAAGCAATCCACGTATGGCTGAGACTGCCTGGGGGAATCCAGAGACGACGAAAGAGATGATTGATGCAATTCATGATCAGGGATTTAATACGATTAGAATTCCAATTACCTGGAGTGGTCATGTTGGAGAAGCACCGGAATATAAGATTGATTCCGTGTGGATGGATCGGGTACAGGAAATTGTGGACTATGGCATGGATAATGAGATGTATGTAATCATAGATACACATCATGAACCGAATACGTGGCTAGTACCTACCATGGAGAACTACGATAAAGTTCAGGAACAACTGTGTGCCATCTGGCAGCAGATTGCAGAGCGTTTTGCTGATTATAATGAGAAGCTTATTTTTGAAGGGATGAATGAACCTCGTGTGAAGGGAAGCAGTCAGGAATGGAGTGGCGGAACTCAGGATAACAGAAAAGCAATCAACCGCTTAAATGTTGATTTTATCCGTACGGTACGTAACGCTGGTGGTAATAATGATAAAAGAATCTGCATCATCACAACCAATGGTGGATCAGTTACCGAAAATACAATCAAGGAATTATATCTTCCGAACGATCCTTATATGATGGTTGCTGTTCATCTTTACACTCCATATTTCTTTACCTTTGATGTACCAGACCAAGGTTATACGAATTGGGATGGAAGTCAAAAGGGCGATATTGAATATATGATGCGTTTACTTGACAATCATCTGATCAGCAAGGGTGTTCCAGTTATCATTACCGAATTCGGGGCAGTCAATAAGACAATGATAGTAGATGGACAGGAAACAACGAATGAAAGTGATGTTTTGGCATGGTTAAAAGATTACATGACTGAAACAAACAAATATGGAATTAAGTGTATCTGGTGGGATAACGGGAACTATTCCGAAGACGGTGAACGCTTTGGAATCTTTGATCGTAGAAATCTGACCTGGTTTTCACAGAACATCGCAGATGCATTAATTGAGAATGCAACACAGGAATAAGAAGTAGAAAAGAGGGCAACTTCATGGGATTTACTAAGGATTTTGTATGGGGGAGTGCAACTGCTGCAATTCAGGTGGAAGGAGCAGCGCTTGAATATGGAAAAGGAATGGATATCTGGACAACGTTTAGTAAAAAACAGGGAGCTGTATACCAGGGACATACCCCACTTATCTCGTGTGATCAGTATCATCATCTAAAAGAAGATGTCGCATTGATGAAAGAGATGGGATTACAGGCATACCGTTTTTCCATCAGTTGGTCGAGAGTCTTGCCAGAAGGCACTGGGAGAATCAATGAAGAGGGAATCGCTTACTACAATCGCCTGATTGATTTATTATTAGAACATGGAATTGAACCTTACATAACAATGTATCACTGGGATTTGCCAGAAGAATTACAGATCAAAGGTGGATGGGTGAATCCTGAGATTGTTGCATGGTTTCAAGAATATGCAGAATTGTTAACAGAACGTTTTTCTGACCGTGTTAAGAACTGGATGACGTTAAATGAGCCAGCATGCTTTTCAGGTCTTGGATATCTGGAAGGATTCCATGCACCAGGACTAAAAGTGAATACGAAAGAATTCTTTCAAGTGGTACATCATCTATTATGTGCACATGGCATAGCTGCCAAAGTATTACGAAAGAATGCAAAGCAGCCGGTCAAGATTAGTATTGCATTAAACGGCGGTTACTATTATCCGGAAAAGAATTGTTCAAAAGATATTGAAGCTGCAAGAAGAGAAATGTTTTCCTGTAAAAATGATATACACGGCGATGTATGGAACATTGCACTTCTTGCAGATCCGATTTACCTTGGAACTTATCCAGAGGATGTTCTAAATTGCTATAAAGATGTAATGCCGAACTTCACAAAAGAGGATATGGAGTTAATCTCACAACCACTCGATTTTGTGTGTATTAATATCTACAACGGTGTTATGATGAAAGCAGATGATCATGGTAATCCAGTTCGGGTAGAGCGATATGAAGGATTTCCAAAGACTGCAATTCAATGGCCGGTTACTCCGGAATGTATGTACTGGGCACCGAAGTTTTTATACGAAAGATATCAAAAGCCGATCATAATTGCTGAGAATGGAATGTCTTCTCATGACTGGGTATGCCTTGATGGCAAAGTGCACGATAGCGAGCGTACGGATTTCATTCATCGTTATCTATTGGAGTTAAAAAGAGCAGCCAACGATCAGATACCGATTGCCGGATACTTTATGTGGTCATTTATTGATAATTTTGAATGGACCGAAGGATACAATGAACGTTTTGGTATTGTATATGTAGATTACAC
The DNA here is from genome assembly GCA_023415655.1 of Bacillota bacterium. Lineage (GTDB taxonomy): Bacteria > Bacillota > Clostridia > Lachnospirales > Lachnospiraceae > Lachnoclostridium. The sequence continues at coordinate 22,020 of JAEZKD010000203.1, forward strand.
GACACAAAACCGTGTCCGAAAGGATTCTTCCTATTTCTATCAAGAAACAATCAAAGCAAACGGAGAAAATCTTTAATTTCTTTTCATAGGGTCGTTCTTCAAGCGGAAATCGCTAGGGGAACAACCCTTATTTTGTTTAAATAAGCGATTAAAAGTAGAAATGGATGGAAACCCTGACTGCATCGCTACTTCCGTAATCGACAGTTCCGGATGGGTAAGGAGTTCTTCAGCTGCTTTGATTCTGCGAAAATTAATGTAGTCACAAAATGTAAAGGAAGTATATTGATGAAAAAGTCTGGAAAAGTGAAATTTGCTGAATCCCATTCTTGTGGCTGCATCCTCCAAAGATAAATATTCCATATAATGTTTATCAATATATTCAAGTAAACTGTTGAATTTTTGAACATATTTCTTCTGCATATGAGGCTTAGTATTGGTAAAAAGATGTTCGGTATTGACATGATTACATCCTAATTTTGTAAATAACTGAAGAAGTAGAGAGTAAATCGTCATCTCATAAAATTCAGCCTGCATAAAGTATTCATCTCGGATTTTAATCATGATTTCCATAATGTCATTATAACAATCTGGATAGGTTATTGGATTGATCCGGATCGGGGAAGAAAAAAGATGTTGGATTCTTGCAAATCCCCTAAGTTTAATCATAAGTGAAACATCGAATATGAATACATAACGTACACCGGTATCTGGCACTCTCGTACCGTGCATGATACCAGGTGGAATGATGAGTATCTCCTCGGGCTGAAGTCGTATTGTTTCTTTTTCGTAATCTACATCGTAATAATTAGTAACAGGTATCAATATTTCAAGTGCTGTGTGCCAATGCATCGGGTAAGATTCTGTCACATTGTTATACCAGATTCTCATAATTGAGTTCTCATGATATAATACCTGTTCTTGGTTGCCACAAAGCATCTGTAGACCTGGATGATCATAATTTACACTGTATAAATCAATAGAATTATCCATCAAATCTTGCTTTTCTATAAACATAGCCTAATCCTCCTCCTTTGTTCATATTGTTTAATTGTGCCAATGACTTTAGTTGCCGAATTGATAAAATTACAACTATAGTCTACCATATATTTCTAGATATATAAATTATACACAAAAAACATACATAAAACAACCTCAAAAGTTAGCAAAGTATAGTGAAAAGATAGCAAGAAATAGTGAGTAAAAAAAAACTAAAAATTTATAATATAGATAAACAGTATCACTTAAAATCAATATTACTGTGGAGGAAAAGTTATGAAACTTAAAACAAGAAAGATACTGGGCATTATTGCTGCCACTACGGTTATTGTGATTGGTTGCGTGATTATCTTTGGCAAGAAAACAATTGATTTTCATGACAAATATGAAGGGGCAGATCTGATGACAGACGTTGTTGGATTGGAACGTAAAGGAACTTATTCCGGATATTTGACATTACATCAAGATGCAGGATATCCAGAACAGAATGTGACAATTGATATTACTGATGTACATAATACGAAAGGAGTAGAGCTTCTTACATCGTATGAGGGTGAATCCAATGTCCTTTATACCGATGAAAAATCCGAGGTAAGCTTTACGATTCATGTGCCGGAAAGCGGTTTCTATCAAATATATATGGAATATCTAGCACCAGAATCCCGAGGTGTTTCCGTCGAACGATCCATTTATATTAATGGGGAACTTCCATTTGAAGAAGCAAAGAATATCTGTTTTAGTCGGGTATGGAAGGACAAGACTGAGAAACGAATTGATAATCAGGGCAATGAAATTCGTCCGACACAAGTAGAAGAGTTCCTTTGGCAGAGTTCTTATATAAGAGACAGTCTTGGATATATCATAACTCCTTTTTGCTTTTATTTTGAAGAAGGATCGAATGAAATCAGTTTACATGCAGTGAACGAACCTTTGGCAATTAAAAAGATAGAATTAAAGGAGGTTAAGAATACTGATTCTTATGCAGATTACTATGCAAAAGCTCCACAGATACATGCAGATACAATAGGAAGAGAATACATTCAGATTGTACAGGGTGAAGATTCCACGTACCGTTCGGAACCTTCTCTTTATGCAAGGTATGACAGAGCATCTTCCACAACAAAACCATATAGCATTTCCAAAACAATCTTAAACTACATCGGTGGTGACGCCTGGAGGACATCTGGTCAATGGATTGAATGGAATTTTAACGTACCAGAGGATGGTTTTTACCATATTACAATTAAAGGACGTCAAAACTATGCGAGAGGCAACGTTTCGTCTCGAAGCATATTAATTGATGGTCAGATTCCTTTTGATGAACTAAAAGCGGTGAGCTTTCATTACAGCAATGACTGGGACACAATGACATTATGCGATCAAGAGGGAACGCCTTATCGTATTTATCTAACAAAAGGAGATCATCAACTTAGGATGGAAGCAACTTTAGGTGGTGTTGGTGATATCTTGCAGCGCATGGAAGATTGTACGTACCGACTAAACCAGATTTATCGAACTTTACTTGTCTATATGGGAGCAAATCCTGATAAATATCGTGACTATCATATCGAACAGGTCTATCCTAATATGCTAGAAGCAATGGATCTAGAATCCAAACGTATGTATAAGATTGTAGATGATATGGTTGCTTACAGTGGACAAAAAGCAGATCAGATTGCCGCTGCACAAACATTAGCTCAGCAGTTAGAACGATTCGTTGATAAGCCAGAAAAGATTCCCGCTGAGTATACAAACTTTAGAGATAATATAACTGCACTTGGTGCTGCAATCTTAAGTTTAAGTGAGACAAAACTCGATGTTGATTATCTTGTTGTCAGTGGTGAGGATGCTAAAGTCGATTACGATAAAGCCAATATCTTTGATAAGGCATGGCATGAGATTAGTTCATTTGCTGCATCCTTTTATGTAGATTATGACGCAGTAGGTGATGTATATGATGAAAAAGACGATGAAGTTATTACCGTATGGGTGTTAAGTGGACGTGATCAAGGTACAATCTTAAAGTCCATGGTGGATGATACATTTACACCGGAACATGGTATTAAGATCAATGTTGAAATCGTTGCACAGGATGCACTTCTTTCAGCAGTTGTTGCAGGAAGAGGACCTGATGTCGTGTTGACAGTAGGAGCGGATCAACCAGTCAATTATGCACTTCGTAATGCCGTAGAAGATTTGACACAGTTTGACGATCTTACAGAAGTATTGAAACCGTATACGGAGAGTTCTTATGAACAGTACCGATTTGAAGACGGAATCTATGGTATTCCAGAAACACAAAGTTTTAATGTGATGTTCTACCGTGAAGATATCCTGAACGAACTTGGACTTTCTGTTCCACAGACATGGAAAGAATTAATTGAGATGCTTCCTACGATCCAAGGGAATAACATGTCAATCGGTATTCCATCCGCAGCTGGTACTAGTACTGGGTTGGCGAATACAGCCATTGCGTCAAGTACACCAGATCTTACATTATTCATCAGTATGTTGTATCAGTACGGAGGTACGTTATACAGCGATGATGATACAAGAACCACAATTAATGAAGAAGCGGGTGTTCAAGCATTTGATGATTATACCAGATTCTTTACCGATTATGGGATACCAAAGATCTATGACTTTGTTAGCCGTTTCCGTTCGGGTGAGATGCCAATTGGAATTGCTAGTTATCCTACCTATAATACATTGACTGTTTCTGCACCTGAGATACGCGGTTTATGGAAGTTTACAATGATTCCGGGCATAGAAAAGACAGATGCTTCTGGTAATACCTATATTGACCGTGCCAATGTAATCGCAGGTTCAGCCAGTATGATGATCAAGCAAAACGATGAAACACAGAAACAAAATGCCTGGGAATTCTTAAAGTGGTGGTCCTCAACCGACACACAGGTACGGTTTGGTCGTGAAATCGAATCACTTCTTGGTTCCTCCGCACGTTATGCTACTGCCAACAAAGAAGCCTTTGCTCAGCTTTCCTGGAGTGCAGAAGATATTGAAGCGTTAAGTAAGCAGTGGGATCAAACGACTGGTATTCCAGAAATCCCTGGTGGATACTATTTAGGACGCCATATTGCAAATGCAGTCAGAAAGGTAATCAATGAAAAGACAGATCCACGAGAAACCATTATTGACTATTCAATTGCAATTGATGATGAGATAAAGAAGAAGCGGACCGAATTCGGACTGCCAATGGAATAAGGAGGAAACACGATGAAAGCATATATCAGTAAATACTTCATGCTTCGCAGACATAATGCAAAGATCGCGTGGAAACTAGCAAAAAAAAGCAAGATGTGCTATTTATTTCTTGCTCCTTATGCAATCCTCTTTTTCTTATTTTTTATTCTACCGGTCATGAATTCAATCTTTTACAGCTTTACCTACTATAACATTTTAGAAACACCTAGGTTCATTGGACTGAAAAACTATATCAGCTTGATTCTAGATGATGATATCTTTTTAATTGGTTTAAAGAATACGTTCTTGATTGCAATTATTACTGGACCGATTGGTTATATTTTTTCCTTCCTTTTTGCTTGGCTGATCAATGAACTTCCACGATGGGTACGAAGCATCGCAGTCATTGTATTCTATGCACCATCGATTGCAGGCAATGTGTTCGTTATCTTCTCGATCTTCTTTCGAGGAGATATTTATGGATATGTAAATGCATTCTTAATCAATCTTGGTTTTATTGATAAACCGATTGCGTGGTTGATCGAACCAAAGTACATGCTTTCGATTTGTATGATCGTCATACTGTGGATGAGCCTTGGTACTGGATTCTTAAGTTTTGTTGCCGGTCTTCAGGGCGTTGACCGTTCTCAGTATGAAGCAGGCTATATGGATGGTGTGAAAAATCGATGGCAGGAGCTGTGGTACATTACACTTCCAAATATGAAACCAATGCTTTTATTCGGTGCAGTTATGACGATTACACAATCCTTTGGCGTATGTGAGGTTACAATGGCACTGTGTGGTTATCCAAGTACTGACTATGCAGCAAGAACAGTTGTCACTCATCTGTTTGACTATGGTTATTCTAGATTTGAGATGGGATATGCTTCTGCAATAGCAACGTTGCTATTCCTAATCATGACTTTGTGTAACAAGGCAATTCAAATTCTTCTGAAAAGAGTAGGAAAATAATATGAGTACAAAGATAAATAAACCTAAAATGTTTAAACGTAGAAAACCAAACCGTTCCAGAGTGGGAGATTTTACTTTATACCTGTTTTTGTTACTAGTTGGATTGATTATGGTATTCCCGTTGATCTTTGCAGTCAGTAGTGCATTAAAACCTCTGGATGAGTTATTTATGATCCCACCAAAGATACTGGCACAGAACCCGACCTTTGATAATTTCTCTGATTTGTTTGTTACGATGGGCAAATCCTGGGTACCGTTTACCAGATATCTGTTCAATACCGTATTTATTACCGTCATTGGCACAGCTGGCCATTTGCTTATAGCATCCATGGCTGCCTTTGTTCTTGCTAAATATGATTTTCCTGGAGGAAAGACTTTCTTTAAACTTGTAACAGTAGCGTTGATGTTCAGTGGATATGTAACAGCGATTCCGAACTACATGATATTAAATAAACTCGGCTGGATCGATACTCATTTTTCAATTATTATTCCTGCTTTTGCAGCACCCATAGGATTGTTCTTAATGAAACAGTTTATGGAAGGGATTCCAATGGCACTGATCGAAGCCGCCAAGATTGATGGTTCCAGTGAATGGAGAATATTCACGAAAGTCATTATTCCGAATGTCAAGCCTGCTTGGATGACACTGATGATATTCTCGGTACAAAGTCTGTGGAATAACAGAGCAGCAACTTATATTTATTCGGAGGAAAGAAAGACTTTGGTATATGCACTCCAACAGATACAAACCGGAGGTATTGCCAGAACAGGCCAGGCAGCAGCAGTAACGGTAGTTGTCATGCTGGTACCAATCGTAATCTTTATCTTTGCGGAAAGTCAGATTCTTGAAACTATGGCAAGTTCCGGACTAAAAGACTAAGGCTGGGGGTGGAACATGAAAAAAATATGGAAACGAGTAATTGTCCTGATTACAGGACTTGCTATCAGCCTGTGTACTGTTAAAACAGTCTATGCAGAAGATGATTATACATATAATTATGATTACTGGAGCGAGGTGGTAAAATCCCCGGATGCTTATGAAGTAGCCGGTGTTTTTACATCGGTTGAGCTTGGACTGGATACTAAGTTAAATTTTCCCGAAGGATTATTTGTCAAAGGTGATTTGATTTATGTCTGTGATACCGGCAATAACCGAATTCTTGAACTTAAGAGGGCAGATAAAGACAGTATTAAGCTTGTCCGTATCATTGACCATTTTGAAGGAGCAGAAGAGAATAATACATTCTCAGGCCCTACGGATATTGCAGTGTCCGACAGCGGTGAATTGTTTATAGCAGATAAGAACAATGAGCGTATCATAAAACTGGATCATGATCTTAACTTTTTGATATCATTTACGAAACCGACAGATACCATCTTTGACCAGTCGATACAATTTCTTCCATCAAAGATTGCTATCGATACAGCAGGTCGTGTATTTTGTGTAGCGACCAATGTGAACAAAGGTTTAGTCAAGTATGAAAGTAATGGGAGCTTTGCAGGATTCATTGGAGCCACCAAAGTAACCTTTGACTGGACAGATTATATATGGAAACGAATTGCAACGAAGGAGCAGCGTGCACAGATGAATTCTTTCGTTCCAACCGAATACGATAATCTGTATATGGATTATGAAGGATTTGTTTATGTCTGCACGACGAATGTATCCGGTATGGAGCTTTCCACACAGTCACAGGATCCGATTCGCAGACTGAATATGATGGGGGATGACATCTTAGTACGCAACGGTTCCAACCCGATCATAGGTGATCTACATTGGGGAGACGGTGGAGGTTATTCTGGACCGTCGATGTTATGTGACATTACGACATTAGAAAATGATGTTTTTGTTGCTTTAGATAAAACAAGAGGTCGTTTATTTGCTTACGATGATCAAGGCCGTATGCTTTATGCATTCGGTGGCAACGGCAATATGGATGGATATTTTAAACAACCTACCGCCATAGAACATCAGGGACATGACCTGCTTGTTCTTGATTCTCAGGATAACAGTATTACACTTTTTACACCAACGACTTATGGCAAAACCATCTTTCATGCCATCGAAGAGTTTCAGGCAGGTGAATACGAAAAATCCGGAGAGTCCTGGATGAAGGTAATGAGTATGAATGGTAACTATGATCTGGCTTATATTGGTATCGGACGATCCCTTCTCAGACAGAAGAAATATTACGAAGCGATGCAATATTTCAGCAGTAAGTTAGATGATGATAATTATTCCAAAGCATTCAAAGAGTATCGTAAAGAATGGGTCGAAGACAACATCATTACCATCTTTGCTTTGGCAGTTGCTGTGGTGATGATACCGCTCATCATTAAAAAAGGAAAAGAAATCCGGCATGAAATTGATACCTCAGATTTGTTTAAAGAGTAGAGAAGGATGGTAGCAATCATGACAGTAAAAGAACGATTGAGTAAAATAAAGAACAGCCGTTATGTGAAAAGTCTGAAGTTTTCCCTCTACTGCGCGTCACATCCGCTGGATGGATTTTGGGATCTGACTCATGAAAAAAGAGGAACTCTTGCAGCAGCGAATACGATTCTTGTATTAACTTTATTTGCCAGAGTTATGAAATTACAGTATACAAGTTTTATCTTCAATAAAGTACAGTGGGAGAAAATTAATATATTTCAGTATATATTAAGTATTTTGTTTCCACTTGCACTATGGTGTATTGGTAACTGGGGGCTAACGACTCTATTTGATGGTAAAGGACGTCTCCCACAAGTATATATGAGTACCTGTTATGCATTGGCACCTTATCCGCTCATTCAATTTCCGCTGATGCTATTTAGTAACATGATTACATCTGATGAGAAAGAATTCTACGGAGTGATTAGTACTATATCATTGATTTGGTGTATTTTTCTGATTCTTGCGGCAATGGTACAGATTCATGAATACAAGCTGGGAAAGATGCTGTTATTTACAGTGGCTACCTTATTTGCAATGTTGGTAATGGTATTTATCCTGTTATTGTTTTTCAGCATGATTTCACAGGGGATTGCATATTTTATTTCCATTTGGCGTGAAATTATGTTCCGAATATAAGATGCGAAACGGTAAGGAGAGATAGAGAATGAAACGAATTAAAAAACTAATTGCTCCATTTTGTGTTTTGATTATCATCGTTGCCGCATTTTTTGTAATTATCAACTGGAAAGAGGAAGATGTGGTTGAAACGATTCGGACACGACGCAATGAGAATACTGAGAATGAATACGTACTGGAAAATGAAAACCTTAAGTTCGTATTAGATGGCAAAACAACACAATTTCATGTTGAAATAAAAGGCAACGGGGATGTAT
>JAEZKD010000205.1 GCA_023415655.1 Bacillota bacterium
CTGCGTCCACCAATCATACTACTCATAAAACACTGTCCAGAATAGCTATAACAGAGTGCTCCATGTACAAAGGCTTCAATCTCGACATCTGTTGTCTGACGAATTCGTTGAATTTCAGATATGGAAAGCTCTCTGGCTGGAACGATACGAGTCACTCCATACTTTTTAAGTTCATTTACCCCCTCTGCCATCGTAAGTGTCATCTGCGTACTCGCATGGATTGGTAATTTGGGAAAATGTTCATGAATAAAGCGCATAGCACCTACATCCTGAACGATAACGGCATCCAATCCCTGAAGATAAAAGCGTTGTAGGTATTGGTACAACTCTTCCTTTAATTCTTCATTTTTTAACAATGTATTTACCGTCAGATATAGTTGCTTCCCTCGAAGATGAGTATAATCAATGGCTGATAATAGCATCTCCTCTTCTAAGTTGTTGGCATAAGCTCTTGCACCAAATTTAGTACCACCAATATATACAGCATCACACCCCGCATTGATTGCAGCTTTCATTCCTTCCATAGAACCCGCGGGTGCGAGAATTTCAATTCGATTCATAACTTCTCCTAACTATCTTATTACTTTTTTATCATAAACTAGGAAAGGCTATTACATAACTTAGATGGCAATTCCCAGATACAATAGTTTGTTACCACGGTGGGAACAAACCATTGTATCTGATAATTAACATCAATCTTATGCAACAGCCCCTATCTTAACGATTTTTTCTACTCTCACTTAATTCTGTTTCCAGACGTATTATTTTTTTCTGTTCTTCGATGTTTTGCTCCTTTGCAGCAGATAGTTCCTTTTCTAGCGCTTCTAGTTTTGTCTGTAATAGAATGATCTCATGCTTTAAATCAAAGATTTCTCCAGACTTAGTGTCATTGTCTGTCTCTGCTGTTTGCATCTGCTTCTTTAGGTGAAAATAATCATCTGCCAGATTGATTTGTAATAATACATTCTTCATCTCGCTGTCTAGGTTTCGGTATAAGTCCTGCTTTTTCAACTCCGCATATTTATTATTAATGTAAGTAGCGACTTTCTGAAGATATTCTTCACTTTCGTAACCGCCTAAGGTATATCGTTTGTTATTAATAATTACTTCAATATCCGTCCTCTTGTTCATACCGTCCTCTTTCCAAGGCTTAAATTTTAGCCTACCTAAGTTTAGATTTAATCAGAACTATGACTGTATTATACGCATATTTGCTAGGCTTGACAATAGGTTTTTAGAGATTTGTTTCCTCGTGTATCAGCCCCATATGTTGATATGCTAATTCCGTCACCATACGCCCCCGTGGTGTACGCATAATCAATCCATTCTGTACCAGATATGGTTCATAGACTTCCTCAATTGTACCAGAATCTTCTCCAATGGTCGTTGCAACAGCATCGATACCAACTGGTCGTCCTGAGAATTTTTCAATCATGGTCAACAGTATCTGACGATCAATATGATCTAACCCTAATTTATCTACTTCAAGTACATCCAAGGCAAAGCTTGCTACATGCTCTGTAATCTTTCCATCGTATTTGACCTGGGCAAAATCACGAACTCTCTTTAACAACCGATTGGCTAGTCTTGGGGTCCCCCTCGAACGCCTTGCTAATTCAATTGCACCCTTTTCATCAATCTCCACATTCAGTACCATCGCAGAACGTGTAATGATCTCAGTCAATTCCTCCGTGGTATAGAATTCAAGTCGATTGACAACTCCGAAACGATCACGCAAAGGTGCTGTCAACATCCCTGCACGTGTCGTAGCACCAACAAGAGTAAATCGTGGTAAATCAAGTCGTATGGATTTGGCTGTCGCTCCTTTTCCTATTACAATATCAATCACGTAATCTTCCATGGCTGGATAAAGTAACTCCTCCACCTGTCGGTTCAAACGGTGAATCTCATCGATAAATAAAACATCCCCTTCTTGGAGATTATTTAAGATCGCTGCCATATCCCCTGGTTTCTCAATTGCAGGCCCAGCTGTTGTTTTTAGATTTACTCCCATCTCATTCGCAATAATTCCTGCGAGTGTTGTTTTACCAAGACCAGGAGGTCCAAAAAACAATACATGGTCTAAGGATTCTCTTCTTAGCTTTGCGGCTTCAATATAAACCTTTAGATTCTCTTTTGCCTTTGCCTGTCCAATATAATCTTTTAAAAGCTGTGGTCTAAGACTGGATTCAATCTTTAAGTCTTCTTCCATCAGCTCTGTACTAATCACTCTCTTCGCCATCTTATGCCAACCCTTACCCTAACTAAACTCTTTTTAAACTAGCTTTAATCACATCTTCCGCCGTCATTCCAGAAACAATTGCTACTTGTTTCACTGCTTTGAGCGCTTCAGATGCTGAATATCCAAGTGCAACTAGTGCTTGAATCGCTTCTTCCCTCACACCTTCGATTCCTTCTGGTTCTAATAAACTCATCTGACCTTCTTGTGCGCGCTCATAACTAGCTAGGAAGGCATCTTCTAGCTTAAATTTATCCTTTAATTCAAGAATTAACTTACTTGCTGTTTTCGCACCAATTCCAGGTGCTTTGGCAATTGCCTTTGCATCGTCTGCTAGAACTGCAAATCGAAGCTCATCGGTGGTAATGGCTGACAAGATTCCAAGTGCCCCCTTAGGTCCGATGCCATTCACAGTAATTAGAAGACGAAATACTCTTAAATCCTCTTTTTTCGTAAAACCAAACAATGCAATTCCATCTTCCTTGACCTGAAGATACGTATACAATTTCACCTTACTTCCAACCGATGGTAACGTTCGAAACACCGTTTGAGGTACATTTACTTCATACCCCATCCCATGATTATCAATTACCACATTGTTTTCACCAATTTCAGCCAATTCTCCACAAATAAAATTTATCATTTAATCCTTACTCCATCTTCCCTTTACAATCGTTAATCTGCCTTCGTTCATGAATTGAAGCACCTCATAAACCTCAACATCTAAGCCTTCTGCAATCTGAAGTGCATTGCTGTTTGGGTATGCTACCAGATATTCCTTAATCTGATCAAACAATTGATCATCTTTCACTTTGCACATCTCACAAGTATATACTTTCATACGATGATAAAATATCTTACGACAATGCTTGCACACATTCAAATGCATACCCTTTTCCCCTTTGTTTTTATTATACTCGTATTACATTAAGGTGGCAAATAAATTCAAGATTTGCTGGATGATCTTCTTATACCATGGGCGATTTTTCCACTCTTCATAAGTGACCTCATGACAAACCTCCATCGTTTTATCCAAATCCTCTTTTATTTTTGTAATTGTCGGTGCATGGCAAATAAACAATCCACATTCATAATGTAAATAAAAACTCCGATAGTCCATATTAATGGTACCAACTACACCACAGTCCTCGTTAATAATTGTTTTTGCATGGATAAATCCAGGTTCATATTCAAAAATACGAATACCAGCTTCTAATAACTTTCCATAGTTAAACTCTGTGACAAACTTTACCGTCTTTTTGTCTGGAATCTTTGGTGTAATGATACGAACATCGATTCCACTTCTTACTGCACTCGTCAAAACCTCCTGCATATCCTGTTCAATGACAAGATAAGGAGTGGTCACGTAAAGAAACTTCTTCGAATAATTGATTACTTGTTTATAGAAGCCTTCTATTGGATTGGCTGGATTATTCGCAGGTCCATCCGATATAACTTGGCAAAACACATCATTTTTCTGAAACTCCATCGTTGGACGATATGGATTGTAATCGATCAAAATTCCATCCGAGCAAACCTCCCACATCTGTAAGAAGGTAACCGTTAATCCCCAAACCGCATCTCCAATCACACGTACTGCATTGTCCTTCCAGATACCAAAACGGTCCACTAGATTGACATACTCATCTGCAAGATTCATTCCACCGGTATATCCAATATTACCATCTACCACGATGATCTTTTGATGACTTCGATAATTCATGTAAAGCTTATCAGTATACTTATGAATCGGGTTAAATACTCGAACCTGAAAGCCTTCCGATTCCAACATCTTACGAAAGCCCTTCCCAGTACGAAGTGTAGCTCCAAAATCATCGTACATAAATAATACTTCAATACCTTCGGCAATTTTCTTAATTAATAAGGAATGAATTCTATCCCATAAGACACCCTCTCCAATAATGAAGAAATTCATCATAATAAACTTTTCTGCTTTTTCAATGTCGTGAATAATGGCATCAAACGTATCCTCACCCATTGGATAATACTTTACTTCATTGTTTTGAAAGAGTGGAAAATGAAATGACTCCAGATATTTTACCATTCTTGATTTGGTAGGATATCGTTTTGTGAATTCATTCATTGTTTCTTCATTATAGCTATAGAAGGTATCTCCGTGACGTAACTTTTGCAAGACCTTCTTCTCAATCTTTTTCTTAGAATCTGCTTTCCCATACAAAACATACATAATATGTCCTGTTAAAGGTAAAATTAAGATAATACAAATCCAAGCAATCTTATAAGATGGACTTCTACTATCATTTACAAGTCCAAGTATAATGAAAATACTTATGACCTCAATAACCGTATAAATATAAAGTGTATATCCCCGTAGCCAAAAGCTCAACAAAAAAATGGCTGCGAACTGCATCAATACGAGTCCAGCTACCATAGCACATCGTAAAAATCCACTTACATAGCTCTTCACTATCCCCTTCTTTTCTTTCCAATCAGTCCCCATACGAATTAACTCCTATCCTATGTAAAATTTCATGTCCTACAAGGCATGCAAATTCTACTACTCCGACTCCCTAGGTCATATACAAATACTTTTATATTATATCATACCAATTGTGATTAATCATTATAAACATATTAGAAAGCCATTGCAACCAACCAATTCATTTGCTAGAATGAGGTTACATGGAAAGGAGAGACCGATCATGCAAATACGGGAGCATTCAATACCCTACCAATTATTTTATCCCATCACAGATCAGTATGTAAAGGAAGAAATCATCTTTTTTGATATTGAAACCACAGGCTTTTCTGCGTCTTCTTCCTACCTCTATCTGATTGGTTGTGTCTACTATAAAGCTAAGTCTTATCACATGATTCAATGGTTTTGCGATGGTATCGAGGATGAGAAAACCGTACTTACTAATTTCTTTACCTTTATAAAGGACTATCGCATGCTCGTTCACTACAATGGTTCTGGCTTTGACCTTCCTTACCTCACTCAAAAATGTAGTCAATATCAACTTCCATATAACTTCGAAACTATTGATAGTTTTGACATCTATAAAAAAATCATACCATACAAAAAAATACTTCCAATTACCAATCTCAAACTCAAGACCGTGGAACGTTTCTTAAACCTCCCACGTAAAGATACGATGGATGGTGGACAATTAATACAAGTATATACTCAATATGTGGCTCTTCATGCACTCCAAAAGGTCAGAGGACAAGCCCCTTTGATTCAGATTCCAAAAGAATCTGGCTTACCTTCCATCCCAATACAGGACGAACAAGAACTCCTACGTCTTCTATTGCTACACAACGAAGAAGATGTCACGGGACTTTTAACGGTTTGTAACATTCTAGCTTACACCGATTTGCTTTCTTGGAAGGTCAACGCTGAATTCGCAACCCAAACAAAAGACTCACTGATGATTCACATTCACCTAAAACAACCTCTTCCATCTAAGATTGAATTCACACTACCTCTAACAGACCAAGCTGACAACCCACTCTTCATTCGCGTAAGTGCCAACGAATCGTCTGGCGTTGTGACAATACCAATCTTTCAAGGCGAGTTAAAATATTTCTTTGACAACTATAAGGACTATTATTATCTCCCAGTAGAAGATACCGCTGTCCATAAAAGTGTTGGAGAATATGTAGATAAGGAATATCGGCAGAATGCAAAACCTGCAACCTGCTATGTAAAAAAAGAAGGCGTATTTCTACCACAGAAGTTCAAAGCATTTACACCTTGCTTTTATGAGAATTATAAGGATAAACTATCTTTTTTCGAAATAAATGAGGATTTTCTTCAGGATACTGATAAATTGAAGACTTATCTGCAGAGTTTGACTTAACTCGACGGTATGAGATTGATATGGGGAAGTTCCCTTAGTGATTATGAATGCTAAGGGAACTTTTTATGTAATTATATGCTCTAGTTTAATGTAATAGATTCTCTACTTTAATGTAATAGCATGATCTAGTTTAATGTAATAGATGCTCTAGTTTAATATAATAGATGCTCTACTTTAATGTAATAGATGCTCTACTTTAATGTAATAGCATGATCACCTAGCTCACCTTAATGTATAGTATGAGCCACTTTAATATAACGGGATGATCACCTTAATGTATAAGCGTGAGCTTCTTTAATACAATAGGATGCCCTACTTTAATGTAATAGCATGATCTACTTTAATGTAATAGCATGCTCTACTTTAGGAATTAAATGCTTTCGACGAACAACCAACTAGTTAAAGTGTACCACTCACCGACTAAGATTTATTGATTTTTTCAATCAAAACTGACGAAACAATCGCATAAACTATTGCGAGTAATGAAAGCCCAATGGTAATTAAGACGAGCCACTCATTGTGAATGATTGAATCGATCGCAATCACTAAAAAAATCCCACCTAGGATTGTAAAAACAATAGCAGATTGCCGATAATGTGGACTTTTGTTCATTGTAGCACGTTCCTCTTTGGAAGCATAAAGATAAGCGTTATTCAATAACATACCTTTTTCTTTGAATTGAGCATAGCTTATCAAAAAACATCCTGCTGATAACAAGAAAAGGAAGATTGAAATAATAAGCTCCATGGTACTATACCCCCATTCTTAATACAAATGTCCCATTTTTTCTTTTTTGGTTAGAAAATATCTTTTATTAAATTCATTGGAATCCATGACAATAGGTACACGTTCAACGATTTCGATACCATGACCCTTTAAACCAACAATCTTTTTCGGATTATTCGTCATCAGTCTTACCTTACGAACATTCAATTCACTTAAGATCTGAGCTCCGATACCATAGTCTCTCATATCCGAAGGAAATCCAAGTGCTAGATTCGCTTCTTCCGTATCTAGTCCTTCCTCCTGTAATTTATATGCTTTGATCTTGTTAATTAAACCAATTCCTCTACCTTCCTGACGTAAATATAGCAAGATTCCTTTTCCTTCTTTTTCGATGTTCATAAGTGCTCTAGCAAGCTGCTCACCACAATCACATTTGAGCGAATGAAAGGCATCTCCAGTAAGACACTCGGAATGTACTCGAACTAATACCTCATCCTCTTCATCAATCTCACCCTTCACCAAAGCAACATGATGTTCCCCATTGAGCGTATTCACGAAGCCTACCATACGAAATTGTCCATATTCTGTTGGCAAATTAGCTTCTGCTTCTTTCACAATATAGCAATCTCTTTCTCTTCTATACGCAATTAAGGACTCTAAAGTTACGATTTTCATATTCTCTTTCTTTGCAAGTTCAAAGATTTGATCTCCTCTGGCAAGTTCACCATCTTCTGTTAAAATCTTTGATATCACTCCAGATGGATATAAGCCTGCAATGGTAGCCAAATCAGAAGCTGCCTCTTCAAAGCCAGCTCTTTTTAACACTCCACCCGGAATCGCTTTTGCAACAAATACATGACCAGGTGTTGTAAAATGATTGTAGTCTATTTGTTCTTCTAATAATTTCTTTATTGTAATCTCTCTTGCTTTTGCTGTAATCCCTGAATCCAAGCCTTTATAATCAATCGAAATATCATAGGTATCTGTACCAACTGCTTGTTCATTCCTTGCTTTCGCCATATAAATGGATTTCATCTTCTCCTCAGGTAGAGTTATCGTTGTAAAGCCTGTCCCAAATTTCATCATATAGCTAATGTGTTCGTTAGTAATCTGCTCGGAAGCAACAAAAAACACACCTCCACCTTCTGCTTGTTCATCATCAACAATCACTAACATATTGCCATCTTTTAAATCTTTTATTGCATCTTCAACTTCGTAAAACATAATTTGGTCCTCCTTAACTTTTTGTCATTACTTATATTAAGCCTACATAACTAAAATGCTTCTTAGCTAGTAGATATTTTTCATCTTACTAATTTTTCGTCATACTAATTTTTCGTATACTAATTTTTCGTATACTAATTTTTCGTATACTGATTTTTCTTTATACTAATTTTACGTCTTACTGATTTTTCTTCTTACTATTTTTCGTCTTAATTTTTTATTCCTTTTAACTTTTCATCTTCTTATTAATAAGATTATCATTTGTCTCATCATTTTTTGTCTCATCTTTTTTCCATTCATTTTTTGTCTTATTTATCGGACATATTCTTGTCTTACTATTTCCTACAACTTCTTCCTATCTTAATACACTATTATCTATGTACTTCCTATACAGCAATCTATCTTGTGTCAATTCTTATGAAACTAAAGATACCCCTTAACAATCACATCGGGTCCAATGACTTCATAAGAGACATTTTTTAGCATAATAGCATCTTGCATGCGTTCAATTCCATTCCCACCAACTGGAGTCATTGCATTGTAACCTCCAATAATCTTAGGTGCAATCGCAGTATATACCTTATGAACACAACCACTTTCAAAGGCTGAACCTAAGATCGAGCTACCTCCTTCAATGTACAACGAATCGATTCCCATACTTCCTAACAGCTTCATAACTTCTCGAAAGTCAATATGATTATCAACTAACGGTAGCTTTGCAACCTGCACCCCTCTATTTAAATAATTCTCTTCTACTTCTTTTTTAATGCCCTCTGATGCAATGATTAGTGTTTTAGTATTCGAATCAACATTTAGTACCTTAGCATCGGATGGAATCTCACCATATTTCGATACAATAATACGTAATGGATTAGAAATCTTAACCCCTTCAAGCCGAGTGGTAAGCAATGGATCATCTTGTTTTACTGTATTCTCACCAACCATAATCGCACTCACTCGTTGTCTTAAATGATGTACAAACTCTAAGCTTTCATCTGAACTAATCCATTTTGAGTCACCTGTTTTAGTTGCTAATTTACCATCTAAGGTCATCGCCCATTTAACAAAGACAAAGGGTAATTTATGTACTACATAATAAGCATAGATTTCATTTAACTCTGTACACTCATCCATAAACGGACCAGCTTCGTATTCAATGCCTAGTTTTGTTAGCTCATGAAAAAAATTGATTTTCTTATCTGGATTTGGATTCAACATTCCAATATAAAGTTTCCTAATCCCTTTCTTTGAAAGCAAAGAAAGAAGCTGTTCCATAGCAGCTCCCTCATAATACGGCTCTATGGTTACATACATAATAGCATCCCGAGAGTCTCCCAAAAGACTATCTAATGCCATGAACTCTGCATGCAATCCTCCGAAATGACTATAAAATCCTTCACCAACAATCTTATTATCCTTAACAACAACCGCCCCAGAAAGTGGATCTGGATTCACAAATCCGGACCCATGAGTTGCCAAATCAATTGCTTTCTTCATAAAATATTCGTTCATAAGCATACTCCTTTCTGTCTTTTTATCATTCCTAACATAAAGAATTATCTTATTTCTAATCCCTTTCATAACTGCAAAAACACCAGCTTTATCCCAATGCAGTGCATTCTTTATGCAAAAACACCAGTTTCACCCAAATGCAGTGCATTCTTTATGCAAAAATAAACCTACAAGAATTCCCTTTATAGAAAAACGCACTTCTATCCCTTCAGAAGTGCGTTCATTTTCTTATTCCTGACACATAAAACCTAGTAAAAGCATCTAAGTAAAATAATTACTTCCAAATCACTCTTTCTTCTATGTTTTTCCAACTATTCATAGTTACATTGTAATATTCACCTTACGAATTGTCAAATAAAATAAAACGCTCTGTTCTCAGCCCATGATACATAGAAATACAACAAGCTACAAAACTCTGCAATGAATCCAACAAACTACAAAATACAACTAAAAATCCAACAAACTACAAAATACAACTATGAATCCACCCACCAAAAGGAGTGATACATCAAAACATACTCCCAACACTAAAAGAAGCTTCCTCCAAAACTCCCCCATGAATATCCTATGTAGCACAAAATTATAATGCTTTCACACAACAAAGAAAGGGCCCGACTAATTGAGCCATAAGGGGCATTCAGTCGGTAGGTAGAAGTCAATGGTACCCGACTATTTGAGCCAATTGGGCATCTAGTCGGTAGCTAGAAGTCAATGGTACCCAACTAATTGAGCCAAATGGGCCATCTAGTCGGTAGCTAGAAGTCAATGCTACCCGAC
>JAEZKD010000214.1 GCA_023415655.1 Bacillota bacterium
CATCAAGCCTGTTCAGATTTAATAGAAGAATACCAGCTTGCTGATCATGGTTTCCCCTTAACAAAATCACGTTATCACGTTTTGCAATATCTAATAATATCTTCATGCCATTTGGACCTCTATCTACCACATCCCCCAATACATACAATGTGTCTTCCTTGGAAAAAGATATTCTCTTTAGCATTTTACTATACTTATCATAACACCCATGAATATCTGACATCACATAAACCATTCTGTACACCTCGCATCCTTTATACGCAATGAAAACCCATTGGTAAGTTGTAATTATCTTTTACCGTCTCTACTCTTTCAAAATCTTCTGCTAAAAGACAATTAATTTGCTTCTCATCAATTTCTGAACCAGCATATCCTTTCATCAATCTATTGCTTTGTCTCATTATAGCATATTCCAACAAATTTCTTCTTAAATATCTTTCATATGTTCATCAAGCATAATCTGCATCTTGTAATATATCATACAGAGCCTCCTTCTGGTTCTATCCATAGTTTTAATTATCACTATCCGTATATTCTCTAACTAAGTCTGCTGCTTGCTCACCTGAAATCTTTAAATACAAGTTATGTGGCAACATCACTTTTAATTTTTCTTCCAATACCCTCGGATTATCACCTGCCTGTATGGATAATGCACCTTCTAAATAGATGAAATATCTAAGTGCACTATAATCTGTGTATAAATTTGCATAATATCTAGTCATTCCTATCCCCAATAGTACATCTGGATCTGTACCATCTGTAACCAGAATAATTAAGTGTTTCAACTGTTCCTCTGATGAGTCTAAAGTAATATCCGAAACCGCATCCTCTAATGCTAACAAACCTTGCATCCTGACAAGTTTTCTTAATTCCAATACTTTTTTCATGGCATCCAAGAGCATTGCTTCACTATTTTGGATATCTTCATAACTATCCTGAATGGATCTATCCATAATCTCTAAATGTACTTTTCGTAATTCCTGTAACTGGTTAATTCTCATATATGTTTACCCCCTTTAATAATTGTAAATTTAACTGTTTTCTGCTCCACTAACTTCATACGATCACAACTCCAATTTATAAAATCTGTCATATACAATTCATGTAATCTTAACTCCATACCATAATGATTATGACATTCTTCGTTGCTACAATGAACTAAATACCATCCATCATAAACAGTCATTTTCTTACTAAGCCATGGTTGCCTAAGAACAACTGCATCCCCACAATTTATACACGTTCCAAGCTGCATCCCCACATACAAATTATTTAATGTTTTAATCTCATACATTCCCAGCCTCCCTTCAAGAATCTATGCCAATTTTATTCACCCACTCTTTTTGAGGAAAAAGGATCTTATAAAAGTCACAAAATAGACCCACGCCACTTCCGTTTCCAGTCCAACAACTATAGGATAGGTTGTTCCAGTTAACATATAAATCTGGAAAGTTTTCTTGAATAACCGAGAAAATAATTTTCCCTGCCAGATTAGAAAAATCTCTGTGCCAGCCGTTTGATTTCCTTTTTACCTCACCAAGATATAGCCGACAGTTATCTTTATGCGTTGATAAGATGCGAGCTGGGTAGTCTGGGGACTGCTCCTCAAAAGAAAAGTAAAGATAATATCCTCTTTTCACTTCTGAATAATCATATTGTGAATATCGCCTACCTCTATCATAAGCAACCCACATTCTAAGTATCATCGGCTTATCCTCATCCAAAACTGGCACACTTACCATATAATGAAGTCCGTTATTATCTGTAAATTCGATTTTTGGCATAGAAAAGTCCTCCATTTCTCGTTTTACACCTGTTGTAACTTATATTAGTATTTAATTATCAAGGAACGATTAACTTTGAAGAAATGATAACACTTCAGTATGACAACATTTGTCATTCTTCCCATTCACCACACAAAAAGTGGTTAGTATACTCTACTAACCACTTTTTATTCTCTACCTGCTTGCCATCCTATTAATTTAGGCAATTCCAAGCATCTTGTCTACCTTGTCTATCATTTGGATTAATGAATTTAAAAATAATTTTAAATGGTTCCTCTTTTATGTGTTGAATACACTCTAAACTTTCATCATCCGTTTTACAGAAATCATTAAATTTGCTTTGAATCTCGATTATATCCTTAATGTCTACTTCACGAAAAATATTTTTAGCGCAATATTTTGATGTATAAAGATATTTATAGAATGTACTTTTCATTTTTTTAACATGTTCCTCCACAAAGTTATGTTGTGCTTTTTCACATATAGCTCTTTTATCAAGTTGTGGAACTGAACCATATGAAACAATATAGAAATCAGGCTTTGTAGATAACATATTTATATCTGAAATATTAGCCAAAGCACTATTTTTATCGATCAATCCAAATTCCTTATGTAACGTTAATATATTGATTAATTCTTTTCGAATATAATTAGAATAGAAGTCAGTTTGTGCAAATAATCTAATAAAGTCAGCTATATGGCTTACGATACCACTTCCCAACTTAATCTTATCTAACCTTGTATCATGGATACCCTCACCATTATCATCTTTTAATATTTTGAATAACTGCCGTTGCTCGTCCTTTTTTTCTTCTGTGTCTCCTACTATATAACCACCAGCATAAGCCCCACTACCAACTTTCAATTCAACAAAGGCCACCTCATGAATGTTATCGACATTAGCTTTTTTCCTAATTGCTATCATATCAGTTCTCCCATATGGGTGAGATGTTTTCCCTTTTTGTCCAACTGGTGTCTGGTCAAATACATATTCCATATCAACATAATACCATTCGGAACTTTCAGCTGAATTATTCTGATTCATGATCCATTGTTGACATACTTTTTCCAACTTTAAACTATGATTACCTTTATGATATCCAAATACATG
The DNA here is from genome assembly GCA_023415655.1 of Bacillota bacterium. GTDB lineage: Bacteria > Bacillota > Clostridia > Lachnospirales > Lachnospiraceae > Lachnoclostridium. Next base: position 2,896 of record JAEZKD010000214.1, read on the forward strand.
GTCTTTTATCTTAGTTTTCAACTTATCAAGATTGGTCTTGTTCCAAAATACTTGCGATGGCATAGCTTTTTTTGCGTAGTTTATTACAGCCGACCTGTAATAATTACTCATTGTATACTTAAATTCTTTTGATTTCTTTTCTATTTTTGCAATACTCATACCTTTATAATATAATGACAAATAATCATTTCTAATACCAAGAAAATAATCATCTTTTTCCGGTCCACTAAGTAGTTGCTTAATCTGATCAAAATCATTTATATTATTTCCATTTTGCTTTAAGGTATTAAAATACTCTGCAGTTAATCCTCTCATAATAATAAATCCTCCTTATCATTTGGTTGAAACTATTATTTTATTCAAAAGACTACTATCAATCGGTAACTTTTTAAACTCCTCTGCCTTCCCCGTATGCATCGGATAAATTCTCTTCTGTGGATTTACCGTCTCAATTATCTTAGCAATGGTATCTGGTGTAGCATGTCCACTTGTATGCAATGATAGGTATTGACTGCTCTTTATGTATGGTGCAAAAAAATCCGCCCACTCCTTATTATAAGCATCACATTTATAATCTAAGTAGCCACCCCACAATGAATAAATAAGTAATGGCTGTAAATCCGCAAAACGTTCAATCCACTCTGCATATTGTTTACCCGGTTTGATCATACAAAGAAAACCATATTCACGCATAATGTTCTCTTGTGACTTTGGTTCTATCCAATCTTTATGAGCTATCTTTCTATCCAACTCTACTAAATACGTATTCTTAAATTTGTATAAATTAGTTCGCTTCCCTGCTGTCTCTGTAAACGTTTTCAACTGTTCCAATAAATAATCACTAT
>JAEZKD010000035.1 GCA_023415655.1 Bacillota bacterium
TACATTAGAAATGGTGTAGTAATAGGGGAGTTGAACTTCCAGGGAAATCTGGATGGGTTTGAGAATATGAAAATTATGGAATAACTTGATGATATAATGTAATAAAGGACCGCATTGTTATAAATGTTTTGAACGTTGCTTAGACAGTAAGGAAGAACTAGCGAAGGAAAGTAGGTATCTTCAAAACATATTGTTTTATGTAATTAGGTAAAAATGTTTGAATAGAATGCACTTTATGGAATACACAAGTTAAATCTGGCAATAATAAAGCTAAAGCCAAAAAGCCGGAGTGTGAATAAAGTGATTATAAAAAGAGGCGATATTTTTTATGCAGATTTAAGACCTGTCATAGGGTCGGAACAAGGTGGAGTGAGACCAGTACTGATTGTACAGAATGATACTGGAAATAAACACAGTCCTACTGTAATCTGCGCAGCAATAACTTCAAAAATGAACAAAGCAAAGCTCCCAACTCATGTAGAGCTGGATGCTGAAAAATATGGAATTGTAAAAGATTCAGTTATCTTACTAGAACAGGTAAGAACAATAGATAAATCCAGATTAAAAGAAAAGGTATGTCATTTAGATGATGATGTATTAAAGAAAATAGATAAAGCATTATTAATTAGTCTAGCTCTTAATACATAATACATCGAAATGGATTAATGAGTAAAAGAACAGAAGAAAGGATAATAGCTTTATCTATCCGTTAACTACTATAGTCAAGATCTGCAATACATTGTCTTTACAAGATAATAAGTTCTTGATTATTGTACATATTGTTCCTTATATCTTTGAAAATAGTATAACATAATAAAGAGAAGGTCATCATACTTGCCATGGTGACCTTCTCTTTGTTATATTATAATGAGGGGAGGAGAGAGTGACGTTTTATTCACTTTCTGACTTCATTATAAAGGGTAATTATGATGAAAGTATGACCAACAAAAAAAGTTTTTGTGAACATCTTTGTTCAAAATTCGTTCATCTTTTGGAATAAATACGAGTAGAAAATAGGAGAGACTATGAAAATTACCGTTCTATGTGTAGGGAAAATAAAAGAAAAGTACTTTGTTCAAGGGATTGAAGAATATGCAAAAAGGCTTAGTCGCTATTGTAAGCTGGAGATCATAGAAGTACCAGATGAAAAGACACCGGACTCTGCTAGTGAGGCTATGGAGCTACAGATTAAGCAGAAGGAAGGGGAGAGACTAAGTAAATATATTAAGGATGGAGCCTATGTCATGGCTCTTGCCATTGAAGGAAAACAACTAGATTCTGTTGCATTTGGTAGACAAATAGAAAGACTTGGAGTAGAGGGAAAGAGTCATATTATCTTTATTATTGGCGGTTCCCTTGGTCTTGATCAAGAGATAATAAAAAGAGCTGATTACCTTTTAAGCTTTTCAAAAATGACCTTCCCACATCAGATGATGAGAATGGTTCTATTAGAGCAAATTTATCGTGGGTATCGGATTGTGAACGGGGAACCGTATCATAAGTAAGAGTGCTAGGTTTAGAAAAATTAATGCTAAAATGTTATAATATAAAGTATAGAACGAGTTTAGTAAACTCGTTCTTTTTGGTAAACATACAATGAATGTAATGTAGACTACTGGTAAAGATGATAGATAGAGATTGTTGCAAACCGCTAGATATGTTACTATAAATATTAAAGAATGATATAAATCTACAAAAAATTCGCATGAAATAATAGATAGATAAGGATGATACAATGATTACAGGAGAATTAAGAAGTAAAGTTGATAGAATTTGGGAGACATTTTGGACCGGTGGTATAACGAATCCACTAGAAGTAATAGAGCAGTTTACGTATCTACTATTCATGAGACAGTTAGATGAGTTGGAATCGACAAAAGAAAGTGATGCAGAGTTGATAGGAATACCTTTTGATGCAACATTCCCTTCGGACAAACAGTATCTAAGATGGAGCAAATTCAAGAATGAAGAAGCTACCAATATGTACAATATCGTAATGAACGAAGTATTTCCATTCATTAAGAACCTACATCAAGATGGAGAGTCAGCATATGCAAAATATATGGGTGATGCAATCTTTAAAATTCCTACACCGCAGATGTTGTCTAAAATAGTTGATGGGATTGATTCCATAGATTTAGGAAATCGTGATGCAAAAGGTGACTTATATGAATACCTTCTATCCAAAGTGGCTACGGCAGGAACCAATGGTCAGTTTAGAACTCCAAGACATATCATCAAAATGATGGTTGAGTTGATGAAACCAACACCAAGTGATATCATAGTTGATCCGGCAATGGGAAGTGCAGGATTCTTAGTAGCAGCACAAGAATATCTAAGAGAGGAACATGCAGATTTATTCTTGAATGCAGGATTAAAAAATCACTTCAATAACGATATGTTCTATGGATTTGACATGGATCGAACCATGTTACGTATTGGTGCTATGAACATGATGCTTCATGGGGTAGACAATCCGAACATCGAATATAAAGATAGTTTATCAGAGCAAAATACAGATACAGAAAAATATACTCTAGTACTAGCAAATCCGCCGTTTAAAGGTTCCTTAGACTATGAAGCAGTAAGTGCTGATTTGTTGAAAGTAACCAAAACAAAAAAAACAGAATTATTATTTTTAGCAGAGATACTACGTTCCTTAAAAGTTGGTGGTAGAAGTGCCACAATCATACCAGATGGTGTGCTATTCGGTAGTAGTAAGGCTCATAAAGAAATTCGTAAAGAATTTGTAGAGAATCAAAAACTAGAGGCAGTCATCTCTATGCCTAGTGGTGTATTCAAACCATATGCAGGAGTATCTACTGGAATCTTAATTTTTACAAAAACCAATGCAGGTGGAACAGATCATGTATGGTTCTATGATATGAAAGCAGATGGATATAGTCTAGATGATAAGAGACAACCAATTGCGGATAATGATATTGGAGATATTATTGCACGGTTTAAAAACCTTGAAAAAGAAAAAGATAGAAAGCGAACAGAGCAAAGTTTCTTTGTACCAGTGAAAGAAATCATAGATAATGGATATGACTTGTCTATTAATAAGTATAAAGAGATTGAATATGAAGCTGTACTGTATGATCATCCAACAGAGATTTTAGCACGAATCAATGAGCTAGAAGTTGAAATTCAGCAAGGGTTAGAAGAACTTGAGGGAATGTTAGACACTTAGTGATTGTGAAGGATTGAAGGAAAGGACATCTGGATTAAACAAATAAATTCAGATTTGTAGGGATGATTATGAAAATAAGAGATATATGTAAATACGGCATGAAATCTAAAATTAAAGCTGGAGATGGACTTGATAAGGGCAAATATAAGTTTTATACTTCTAGTTCGGCTTGTAGTAAGTATCTTAATATAGCTCAATTTGAAGAACCAGGAATAATTATGGGAACGGGAGGAAATGCAACGCTACACTACTCAGAAGGTGATTTTTCTGTGTCCACAGATTGTGTTGTGTTATTTCCAAATAGTAATGTTAATTCTAAGTATTTATATTATTTTTTTAAGAAGAATATGAAGGTACTTGAAGCTGGATTCAAAGGTGCTGGATTAAAACATACTAGCAAAAAATATATAGATGAGATAGATATGGTATATATTCCGGAGGTGCCAGTACAACTAGAGGTTGTAAAAACATTAGATAAAGTTTCAAATATTATTGATAATAGATTAGAACAATTATGTGAATTAGACATGCTAATAAAATCCCAATTTATCGAGATGTTTGGTGACTTAGCAATGAATCCATATTCATGGAAAGAACAGTTATTATCAGAATTATGTAAAGAAAAGGATGATATTAAATGTGGTCCGTTCGGTACCCAATTATCAAAACACGAGTATCAAAAAGAAGGAGTCCCATTATGGGGAATTCCACAAATTAATGCTATGTTTAAGATACAGCCGACAGATTACCTAACGAAGAAAAAAGCGGAGCAATTAGATTCTTATACAATAATTCCAGGTGATATAGTAATGTCTAGAAAGGGAAATGTAGGACGTTGTGCCATTTATCCAAAAAAGTTTCCTTTGGGAATAATGCACTCAGATGCATTGAGAATTCGAACCGATGTGTCTCTGATTAATCCAGACTTTTTGGTACATCAACTTCATTACAGTCGCTATGTTGTAAATCAAATTAATTTAGTAAGTAACGGTGCTATTATGGCAGGAATAAATGTAACAAAATTGAAGAGTATTTATATTCATGTTCCACCAATTGAGCTCCAAAATCAATTCGCTTCCTTCGTCCAACAAGTCGAGAAACAAAAAGTTCTCATTCAAAAGTCCCTTGACGAGACACAAACCTTGTTTGATTCGTTAATGCAAAAATATTTTGGCTAATATAGTAGACAACGACTAATGGGAACCCATTCAAAGATAAAGAAATCCTATAGAAATAGAAAAAGGAGAAGCCGACATGTGTACCAATTTTGATTTTCTAAGAACAAAATCGAACTATTCCTCCTTTGCAGAGCAAGCTATTGAAGCAGAGAAATCACTTTTGGTTTCTCCTGCAACAGCCGCAATTCTAGCTCGAAGGGCTATGGAGCTAGCTGTAAAGTGGGTATATGGATACGACAATGATCTTAGGATACCGTACCAAAATAACATCTCTAGTCTGATTCATGAACAGTCTTTTCGTGATGTGATAGAACCTAAATTATTTCCAATGATTAAATTTGTGATCCAATTAGGAAACAAAGCAGTGCATACGAATGAGACAATAAAAAGAGATGACGCCATACTCACATTAAGAAATCTTCATGAGTTTATCCGCTGGATTGATTACTGTTATTCCACAGAATATACCTGTACTGATTTTGATGAGGATCTCTTAGAAGAGAGTGGACAAAGAGGTAAGCGTCCAGAAGAAGATAAAGCGTACTATGAACGTCTTGGTGAAAAAGATAAGACCATCGAACAGATGCGTAAAGAAAATGAAGAACTACGTGTCCAACTGACTAAGCAAAGACAGACGAATACAAGAACGAATACCTTCCAAGTGGATGCAATTAGCGAAGCAGAAACAAGAAAAAAATATATTGATGTGGAATTGTCCTTGGCAGGATGGACCATGGATGCAGACTGTCAGGTGGAGGTAGAAGTAGACGGCATGCCCAATCCAACAGGTTTAGGCTATGTAGATTATGTACTGTATGGGAATAATGGAAAACCACTTGCAGTAATCGAAGCAAAGAAAGCGAGTAAGGACCCTATGATTGGTTCCCAACAAGCAAAGCTATATGCAGATTGCTTGCAGAATCGTCATGGACAACGACCACTCATCTATACCACCAATGGATTTGACTTTCACTTTACGGATGACCAAGATGGATATGCCAAGCGAACGGTATCTGGCATTGCAACCAAAGAAGAACTACAACGTATTGTAGACCGTCGTGTAACGAGAAAACCATTTTCCAATGTAACAATCAATGATACAATCTCCAATCGCTACTATCAAAAAGAAGCGATTATGGCAGTATGCAATGCAATAGAACACAAGCATAGAAAAATGTTACTAGTAATGGCAACGGGAAGTGGAAAGACAAGAACGGCAATCTCTATTGTAGATGTACTGACGAGACATAACTACATTAAAAATGTTCTATTTCTAGCTGACCGTAAAGCATTGGTAAAGCAAGCAAAGAAGAACTTTGCCAATCTACTTCCAACACTTTCACTTTGTAATTTACTAGATTCAAAAGATAATCCAGAGCAAGCACGTATGATATTTTCTACATATCCAACGATGCTCAATGCCATTGATGAGAAGAAGAACAAGGAAGGTAGAAGATTATTTACGCCTGGACATTTTGATTTGATTATTGTAGATGAGAGTCATCGTAGTATCTATAAGAAATATCAAGATATTTTTGTATATTTTGATGCAATGTTACTAGGACTAACCGCAACTCCAAAGGATGAAATTGATAAAAATACGTATAGTGTATTTGATTTGGAAAACGGAGTACCAACCTTTGCCTATGAATTAGAAAAGGCAGTGGAAGATGGATATCTTGTTGACTATAAAACAATAGAAATCAAATCTAAAATAATGGAAAATGGTATTCATTATAATGAGCTTACGGAAGAGGAAAAGGAGCAGTACGAAGCTACTTTCGATGACGATGAAACCATCCAACAAGATATTGATAGCAATGCGATCAATGAATGGCTTTTCAACGCATCTACCATTGATATGGTATTAGCTAATCTAATGGATAAAGGATACAAAGTAGAAGGTGGAGACAAGATTGGTAAAACAATCATCTTTGCAAAAAACAATCTACATGCCAAAGCTATTGTTGAACGTTTCCATGTGCTGTATCCCTACCTTGGAAACGACTTTATCAAGGAGATTGATTATAGTATCAAGTATGTTGACACTCTCATAGATGATTTTAGTACCAAAGAAAAACTACCACAGATTGCTGTTTCGGTAGATATGTTAGATACAGGAATTGATATTCCAGAAGTACTTAATCTTGTATTTTTTAAGAAGATTCGCTCCAAGTCTAAGTTTTGGCAAATGATTGGTCGTGGAACAAGACTATGTAAAGATTTGTATGGCGTTGGAATGCATAAGGATGGATTCTTAATCTTTGACTACTGCAACAATTTTGACTTCTTCCGTATGAATCCAAAGGGAATGGATTCTACTATTGGAGAAAGTCTAACAGAAAAAATATATAATACGAAATTGGAGATCGCTCGTGAGTTACAAGATATACGCTATCAAGAGGAAGACTATATTAAGTATCGTGATGCAATGGTGAAAGACCTTCTTGAAGGGGTAAGAATTTTAAACATGGAAAGCTTTCGAGTAAAGCTACATCTGCGTCAAGTAGAAACCTATCGTGAAGAAGAGGCATGGCAGCAACTGAATTCAGCAAACGTCATGGAGATTAAAGAGCATATTTCACCAATTATTAATCCAATGCCTGGGGAAGAGTTAGCGAAACGTTTTGACTACTTAATCTATACGATAGATTTGGCGTATTTACAAAGTAAGAATGCAAGTAAGCCAATTCAAAACATTGTAAAGACAGCAGAACAACTTGCAAAGCTAGGCACCATTCCCCAAGTATTAGAACAAAGAGCCGTGATAGAACTTGTACAAACTACAGAGTTTTGGGAAAATGCAACAGTCTTAGAACTAGAAAAAGTACGTGTTGCGTTACGTGACTTAATCAAATTCATTGAAAAGACAGTTCAGGTCATCTACTATACAGACTTCCAAGATGAAGTATTAGAGTTGCATGAAAACGACGCAATGTATAATGCCAATGAACTTAAGAACTATCAAAAGAAGGTAGAGTTCTATCTTAAAGAGCATATGGATATGCTTGCAATTTACAAACTTCGTACCAATAAGAAGCTGACAAAATCTGAGTTACTTGAGTTAGAGCGTGTTCTTTGGGAAGAACTAGGTAGTAAATCAGACTATGAAAAAGAATATGGGAATACTCCAGTCAGTATTCTAGTTCGTAAAATCGTAGGTCTAGATAGAGGAGCAGCGAATGAAGCATTTAGTGAATTCCTAAGTGAAGAAAAACTCAATGTAAACCAGATACG
>JAEZKD010000054.1 GCA_023415655.1 Bacillota bacterium
AATTCTTTGATCCGGATATTTACCAATCTCATATATATTCTTAATTTGGTAATTCTCCAGTATCTCTTTAAAATAAGCTCTTAATATATCCTTTGCAATGATCTTATTATTGTGTTTATCCCTTGAAATCTTTAGCATAGATTTCTCATAGGAAGTCATTGCATGCAAGGCTTTGGGTCCGTACCAGGTAAATGCATCCATTATTGCATCAACTAGTTCCATTTCCTCCGGTGTCAGATACTCCTCTCCACCCTCTAGGATATGTATGCCACAGCGCTTCATCCCCTCGTAAAGCTTCAGATAAGGAATGTGTTCATTATTAACACCGCACTCCTCTTGAAACAGCTCTTTATCAAAGAGTGCCAGTGAGAAGACCTGTGCATAATATAGTAAAAACTGTATATAGCTGGGACAGATATCCGCATTACATTTATTTACTATATAATATGCAGCCGCGTAGATTTTTGTCGACATGATTTTCGACATAACCGCCTTTTTGCTTTTCTTAAAGGCCACCCCGGTTAAGCATTCCTTTCTTCTACATAACAAATCGTAATAAAATTCAGGATCATCTAAGATTGCCTTCAGTTTATTGGAGTATTCATTCGTGGGAATGTCACCCTCCATATAACGAATAATCGTCGTCTCTCCCCAGCCAAGAAGCTTCGCTAATGGCTTTTTTCCTATACGATATCGATCAAGAATTAACTTAATCTCATCCGCAGAGATAATTGCTTCATTCTCCATTTCGATTCTATTACCCTTCATATTAGTACTCCTTAGAATAGACATTAGTTTTTTGTATAAATTTTCACAATCCTACATTAATACTATCATTGTTTCAATCTTTTGTACATGAATATTTTGATTTATTTTAAGTAAAGTATGGAAAACTAGCCCTACAAGCCTAGATATAAGGTCTAGAACTTTCGAAACTCATTTAGGTCCTTCACAATAATTTTAAATCCCATTATCGTACGATCAAATAAGCCGATCCGATAAAGCTTTACGAGAACCATACCCACCGGAATACCGATAATCATACCAAAGACGCCATAAAACCGATATCCGACAAACATAAAAAACAGGGTTGCCAATGGATGAAGACCAATGCTATCTCCTACCATTTTGGGTTGCAAAATTTGCTTTATAACCTGACAGATCAGGTAGATGATGACAAGTCCGACTGCTCTGATATAATTTCCGGTTAACACATCGATGATAGCCCAAGGCCATAACACTGCCCCCGTACCAAAGACTGGAAGTACGTCTAAGAAAGCGATACCCAGTGCAAAAAGAAAGGAATATCCCACCTTCAATATCTCAAAGCCAATAAAAAGAATCAGGGTGATGACGAGCATTATCTTAAATTGAGCTTTAAAGTATCCTCCAAATGCTGCCTTAAAGTTATCAAAAATCAGAATCCAATAGTTTGTTATTGACTCAGGAATATACTTCTTTAGCTTAGAGGACAAATCATTTCTTCCCGCTGCAAAAAAGTAGGCAGATAGTATAATAACAATAAGCCCAAGAAAACCCTCCGCTACATTTTGAACGAAATTGCCGGCCTCTCTCATGGTCAGGGGCTCAATCCGCTCGGATAGATTGGATGCATAATTGCCAATTCCCTCGATGAGATTATTTAGCAGCGTCTGTATATCCTCCGGTAAGCTTTTTGAGAAGCGTAATATTGATTGACTTAATTCATCAAATTGAAGCTTAATATTCTTAGTCAGCTCTGGCAGATCCTCGATTAAGGCTTGAACTTCCTTCACCAATATGGAAATAATCAGTGTCGCAGCCCCGATGATTGCAGCAATAACCAGAACCAAAATAATTGCTGAGCTGTGTTTACGATGCAGCTTAACCCTCTTCTCAAGAAACTGAACCAACGGGTTAGCGATCAATGCAATGACCCAGCCAATGACAAAGGGCATAAAGAATCGCAGCAGCCCAGGCAAAACAAAAATCAATAAAAGCGCGCATAGGATTACTAAGATAAAGTTTATCACAATTTTAAGATAGAGTAAAAACCGATTCATAGCTCCCATCTCCTCGTGTTGATGAAATATCCTAACTGCTCTCCTATATTGATTATAATATATAGTTCAATCAAATAACAACCTATTTTTGTGTTAAAAATGCGTTGATAAATACCTTGAAAAATGGTTTATAAACACATTGAAAATGCTTTATAAATACATTGGAAATGCTTTAAAATAATTTGGAAAATGTTTTAAAAGCTGCATTGATAAATGCTTGATAATTTAAAGAAAACTATTTATTTGCTGCTGCCCTGTCCACTCATCTGACGTAGTAATAAAGTCAAAAAGAATATTATTGCGGCTATAATCACAATGGTTGGTCCGGTAGCCGTGTTGATATAATAAGACAATATTAAACCTAATATTCCTGAGAAGAGAGAAATCAGCACGGAAAACAAATGATATTCTCTAACATTCGAAGCGATATTGCGGCTCGCTGCTGCCGGTAGAATAAGCAGCGCGTTGATAATTAGTATCCCAACCCATTTCACCGAAAACATTACAATAACTGCTATGATGATACTAAAGAAATCTTCCATCCTTTTAACATTGATATTCTTACTTCTGGCTAAGGATTCATTTACACTGATGGCATGTAGCTTATTAAAGCCCAAAAACCAAAAAGCCAGTGTCAGATCAAATATAACACAGAGCAGGAGAATTTCTTTTACCGTAATGCTTAAAATATCCCCCACCAACAATGCCGAATACTTTGCGAAGTTACCGCCTCTGGAGAGGATAACCAAACCGATTGCCATACTTAACGATGCAAAGACAGAAATGATTGTATCCGTAGAGACTGTTTTGCGGCGCTTGATCCAGTTTAATAATAATGCAAAAACGATGGCAAACAGCAGCATCGACAGATTCGTATCAGCCACACCAAATAAGGTCCCCAGCGCTATTCCGGTTAACGCCGAATGCCCTAACGCATCCGAGAAAAATGCCATACGATTATTAACAATCATGGTCCCAAGGATCCCAAATAGAGGAGTAATAATCAGAACCGCCAGCAAGGCATTTTTCATAAAATTATAGTCCACCCAGGAGAAGGGTAGCAATATCTCAATCCA
>JAEZKD010000114.1 GCA_023415655.1 Bacillota bacterium
GTGGGAGGAAGGGAAAGGTACCCAACTAATCGAGGGAAAGAAGCATTTAGTCGGTGTGGGGAAGGAAAAAGATATGAACCATCAAACTCAGGATACTTAGAACCTTTTATCCCTGTACATCGGAGCAAATGATTTGAATCTTTGTCTCATATGCGATTACAACCCAACCTCACATGCATTTAACACAGGAATCCTTTATTCAGCAAATCCTTATTCAGCAAATCCTTATTAACTTTACACATACAAGTGAATTGGCTTGCCAATTCACTTGTCCTGAACTTAAAAAAAGTTGTACATCTTAGATGTACAACTTTCTGTTTATAGCTTAATTACTTCGCATAATCAGTAACACGTGATTCACGAATCACATTTACTTTGATCATGCCCGGATATTCAAGTTCAGATTCAATCTTCTTTGATAAGTCACGTGCGAGCAGAATCATATCATCGTCATTTACCTGATCTGGTACGACCATGACACGTACTTCACGACCTGCTTGAATTGCAAAGGACTTATCAACCCCCTTAAAGCCGTTGGTAATATCTTCTAACTGTTTCAAACGATTTGTATATGTTTCTAATGTCTCTCTACGAGCACCAGGGCGAGCTGCTGAAATGGTATCTGCAGCCTGTACGATACATGCAATTAAGGATTGGAATTCTACATCACCATGATGAGCTTCCAATGCATTAATAACGACTGGAGATTCCTTGTACTTACGGCATAAATCTGCACCGATTTGTACATGTGTTCCTTCCATCTCATGATCTACTGATTTACCGATATCGTGCAATAAACCTGCACGTTTTGCGAGTCTAACATCAACACCGATTTCTCCAGCTAATAAGCCAGATAAAATTGCAACTTCGATGGAATGCTTAAGTGCATTCTGACCATAGCTTGTTCTAAATTTCATCTTACCTAACAATCTGACAAGTTCTGGGTGAATACCATGAACTCCAACTTCTAAAGTTGCAGCTTCACCTTCTTCACGAATCATCGTTTCTACTTCTTTCTGAGCCTTTTCTACCATTTCTTCAATACGTGCTGGATGAATACGTCCATCTACGATTAATTTCTCAAGAGCGATACGAGCGATCTCTCTACGAATTGGATCAAAGCCTGAAAGTATAACTGCTTCTGGAGTGTCATCAATAATTAAGTCAACACCAGTTAAGGTTTCAAGAGTACGAATATTACGACCCTCTCTACCAATGATTCTACCCTTCATCTCATCATTTGGAAGTTGTACGACAGAAATTGTTGTTTCAGCAACATGGTCCGCGGCACACTTTTGAATTGCAGTAACAACAAGGTCTTTTGCCTTCTTTTCAGCTTCTTCCCTTGCCTTACTTTCTAATTCTTTAATCATCATTGCAGTTTCATGTTTCACTTCATCTTCGACAGTTTTAATTAGATATTCCTTTGCTTGTTCGGAGGTTAAACCGGAAATCTTCTCAAGCTCAGCAACTTGTTTTGCATGGGACTCTTCGACTTCTGTATGAAGACGTTCAAGTTCCTGCTCTCTCATTACTAACTTGGATTCTTTCTTTTCCAGTGCTTCGGTTTTTCTATCAAGATTCTCTTCCTTCGCTAAGACACGTTTTTCATAACGCTGAACTTCAGCTCTACGTTCCTTCGCTTCTCTTTCAAGCTCATTCTTAGTCTTTAAGGACTCTTCCTTCGCTTCTAGTAGGGCCTCTCTTTTCTTTGTTTCTGCTGTTTTTAAAGCTTCATCTATAATCTCTCTTGCTTTTTCATCCGCACTACCAATTTTGCTTTCTACAACTTTTTTATAATAATTGATCGCGAGTTTCCAAGCAACGAATGCAACTACAACTGCAGTAATAACAACTGAAATCATTATCATTAAAACTTCAGGCACAGGAGCACCTCCTTCTTTATTAAATTTTCATTGTACATAACTACAACAAATAAATTTTATACTGTTTTTATAATTATGTCAAGTATACAATGGAAAATTTTATGCATTTTGTTGTATAATATCACAAATTGTCGCTGTTGACTTAACATTTGCGTTAAACAATAAAAAACTATATTTTTCCCACTGAATTACTTCTTTACGCTACCTCTATGATATATTTCTCAACAGCAAGAGCAACACCATCGTCATCATTCGATGCAGTAATGACATCAGCTATCTCTTTCGCCTCCTGACAACCATTTTCCATTGCTATGGAAAGGCCAGCAAACTCTAGCATCGTCAAATCATTTAACCCGTCACCACAAGCCATCAACTGAGAACGATCCATCTGTAATCTAGTTAGTAGTCGGTCAAGAGATGCAGACTTTTCGACCCCAAGTGGCATAATCTCTAAAAAATATGGCTCTGAGAAAAAGATATTTAACTTAGCTCCATACATAGCTTCTAGCTTAGATTTTACACGAAGCAATTCTTGGTGCTCACCAACAATCAAACACTTAGGTACTGGTTCTGTAATAGCACCAACAAAATCTTCTACCTTATGTGCCTTAGTTTTATTGATCATGCACTCTTTTAACACATAAGGATTTTCATCATCCTCCGTAATAATCTGATTTTGAAGATACGTTAGAATGGAAGCATCATACCCCTTAACAGTCTCATATAGGACAGGAATACACTCCATTGGAAGAACATTGGCATACACCTCTGTCTCAGTTTTACAATCAATGATTTTGCCACCATTGTAAGCAAGTATATATCCACCTAATTCCTTTAAATTAAGCTCTAAAGCTAAGGGTTCAATACCAACCGTTGGCCTTCCAGATGCTAGTACTACATTAACACCAAGCTTCATTGCTTTGTTTAACACCTGTTTTGTTCGCTTTGAAATCTTTTTTTCGCTATTCGTTAATGTCCCATCGAGATCCAATGCAAGCATTTTAATATTCATAGTAAATTCCTCTATTTCGTATTGTATTTTTTTACTTAACTGCACATTTTGACTTCAAATTTATTCCTGTAACTTAAAACTTCCTAGAAACAAGAAGCATCGGCACCCTATGTTTTTTCTGAATTATCTTTCATCGTCATTTTTAAACTACTTGAGTATGGACGGAAAGAAAAACATAGGTTACCGATGGTTCTACTTGTTCCAATTCAAATCAAGACAAATTCATAAAATGAACTAGTGTACAGTTTCAGTCATAAATACATACATCTTATAGAATTCTGCCTAATGAGTCAATGTAGCATTTTATTCGACTTTTGTCATATTTTAGTCTTCTACCTTTTCACCAAGATAATAAAATCCTTTACATTCGGATAGTTTTACATTACATAGTGTACCAATCAAAGAGTCATCCCCTTTAAAATGTACTAACATATTGTTGGTTAAACGTCCAGTTACAAGCGTTTCATCCTGTCCGTTGATTTCCTCTACCAGAACCTCAACCACTTTTCCTTCATCTTCTTTGGATAACTCTGCAGAGATTTCCTGCACCACAGCTAACAAACGATTGAAACGTTCTTTGGCTACCTCGTCTGGAACCTGTTCCTCCATCGTAGCTGCTGGCGTTCCTGTTCGTTTGCTGTAAAGGAACGTATAAGCACTGTCATAACGAGCTTTACGAACGACTTCAAGCGTATCTAAGAAATCCTCTTCGGTTTCTCCAGGGAAGCCTACAATAATATCTGTTGTTAAAGAGATATCTGGCATTGCCTTCTTCACACGCTCTACTAAGGCAAGATAATCCTCTTTGGTGTATTTACGGTTCATAGCCTTTAATAACTTCGTGCTACCAGACTGTACTGGTAAATGAAGATGATTACAGATTACCTTACTATCCTTCATTACTTCAATGACTTCGTCAGATAAATCCTTTGGATGTGGAGTCATAAAACGAACTCTCTTTAAGCCTTCGACTTTTTCTACTCTTCTTAAGAGCTCTGCAAATGTAATTGGATTCTTTAAGGTCTTACCGTATGAGTTTACATTCTGACCAAGAAGCATAATCTCAACCACACCGTTCTTTACCATCCCTTCAATTTCGCGAATGATATCTTCTGGATTACGGGAACGCTCGCGACCTCTAACGTAAGGTACAATACAGTAGCTACAGAAATTGTTACAGCCATACATGATATTAACACCAGCTTTGAACTTAAATTTCTGTTCGCTTGGTAATTCCTCAACGATCTGATCTGTACCCTTCCAGATATCAATAATCATTTTTTTACTATGAAGTCTCTGATACATTAACTCTGCAAGTTTGAAGATATTATGAGTACCAAAGACAATATCTACAAAATGATAACTTTGCTTGATTTTTTCAACCACATGTT
>JAEZKD010000126.1 GCA_023415655.1 Bacillota bacterium
TTAGTCGGGTTACTCTCATTTCCCCGCACCGACTAAATGCTACTTTTTATCCCTAGGTCGGGTATTTTTGCTTCTTCAAACCGACTAAATGCAACTTTTATTCCATTCGTCGGGTTACTCTCTCTTCTTTGCACCGACTAAATGCTACTTTCATTCCGTTAGTCAGGTTACTCTCATTTCCTCGCACCGACTAAATGCAACTTACATTCCATTCGTCGGGTTACTCTCATCTCCTCACACCGACTAAATGCAACTTTTTATCCCTAGGTCGGGTATTTTTACTTCTTCAAACCGACTAAATGCTACTTTCATTCCATTAGTCGGGTTCCTCTCTCTTCTTTGCACCGACTAAATGTAACTTCCCCCTACCAAGAATCCCAAACTCAATTCCCTAACTGAAGAAAAAGACCCTGCCTCCAGATATGCCCCCTGTCAAGTTGACAGGGGGCATATCTAGAGGCAGGGTCTTTTTCCCATAAACCTACCGTTCTTCACGGAAGTAATTGATACCGCAAGCAGCTGGTTGATTGTTCTTTTTGGTGTTCTTTACGGAAGCTACAACAAGAACGATGGTAGTAATAATGTACGGGAGCATATCATAGAAAGCTCCAGGAATACCAATGGACGTTGGTACGTAATATTTAAGCTGACGCAAAGCACCAAAGACAAAAGATCCAAAGATAGCTTTCGTTGGGCTCCAAGCAGCGAAGATAACCAATGCTACCGATATCCAGCCTAATCCACCAACACAGTCGCTAATCCATACACCTTTGTTGATGATCATAATGGTGAATGCTCCACCGATCCCACAGATACCACCACCAAGGCATACATTGAAGTATTTCCACTTTATAACATGGATTCCTGCCGCATCCGCAGATGCTGGATTCTCTCCTATCGCACGAATATTTAAACCCGTCTTTGTATGGTTGAGATAAATCGTTAATAATATTGCTGTTATAATCCCAAGATATACAAAAGGATTATGAGAAAATAGTAAAGGTCCAAGGATCGGGATATCACTTAGTCCAGGTATCTTAATATTTCTCATCTGTTCTGTTATTTTCTCTGGTAACTTTAAGGATTCTACCTCAAATGCCTTTCTAGCATAGTATCCAAAAAAGTTTGCAAAGCCTACACCAAAGATCGTAAGGGTTAAGCCTGTTACATTTTGATTTGCCATAAATGTGATTGTAAGAATTGCATAAAGTAACGCTGCTAATGCACCAGCTGCAAAGGCCGCTAATAATGCGAGCACGAAACTATCTGTCGAATAGCCAACCATAAACCCTGCACAAGCACCAATTGCCATCATACCTTCGACACCAAGGTTAAGATGTCCAACCTTTTCTGAGATGATTTCTCCTAGGGTACCAAATAAAATAGGCGTTCCAGCCGATATGGAAGCAGCCAAGAATGTAATAAACATTGACATTAGTTAGTGCCTCCCTTCTTAGAAAGTGTAAATTTATATCGGATAAAGAACTCACATCCAATGACAAAGAATAAGATAATTCCTTGCAATACATCAGCACAAGCTTCTGAAAGTCCATAAGTGGATTCTACCACCGAACTTCCCTTTTCCATAATGCTAAATAAAGCTGAGATCATAAAGATAGACCATGGTTTTAATCCTGCTAACCATGCTACAATAATTGCAGTAAAGCCAACACCACGCGTAATTCCTTCTGACATTGTCCCTGCATTACCACTCACCTCAATCATACCGGCAATGCCACAGATTGCACCACTTAAGAACATCGTACGTAATATGATTTTCTTCACATTCATTCCAGCATAATTCGCAGTAGCTGAACTTTCTCCTACTACATCAATTTCATAACCATGCTTTGAATATTTCAGATAAATAAAAACAACAACTAATAGAATCAGTGCAATAATCCAACCAGAATGTACACCATATACCTTATCCAACCTACCATTCGCTGTAAATAGTGCAAACTTTTTATATCCTGGAGATGTCGGATCCGCCCAAGGTCCTTCTCTTAAGAATACAACAAAGTTTAGAGCTATGTAATTTAACATCAATGTGAATAAGGTTTCATTCGTATTATATTTTGCTTTAAAGTAAGCAGGAAGTAATCCTGTTAAGCCACCACCAATCATTCCGGCGATTAACATTACTGGTATTAAGATAACCTTTGGCCAGTCTCCATGAAACATACCAAAGTAGGAGGCAAATGCAGCTCCCATTAGTATTTGTCCCTCTCCACCGATGTTCCAAAACTTCATCTTAAAAGCTAATGTAATACCAAGCGATGTAATTAGCAAAGGAATCATAATTTTGATTGTACCATAGATTGCAAGCTTAGAACGAAACGCTCCCTCTATCATTGTCTTATACACTGCAAATGGGTTATTACCGATACACAAGATAAAGATAGCTCCAGCTAGTAACGCTAAGAAAAGTGCAATGAATCGCAGAGCCAGAACTTGATTCTTAGAACACTGAGCTCTTTTTTCAGTTCGTATTGTGATACGAGTCTTAGTTTCTCTCACTACATTCTCTTTACTCACTCTAGTTTTCCTCCTTTATCTGCTGTCCTGTCATAAGCATACCAAGCTGTTCCTTGGTCGCTTTTCTTGCATTTACAATACCTGAAATTTTGCCATGACACATTACCATAATGTTATCACATAACTCTAATAAAACATCTAAATCTTCTCCCACGTAAATAACAGCTACATTCTTCATCTTTTGCTCGTTTAATAAATTATAGATCGTGTAAGAAGAATTAATATCCAAACCACGTACTGGATATGCAGTAATCAATACGTTTGGATTGGATTCAATTTCACGGCCTAGTAATACCTTCTGAACATTACCACCAGACATCAAACGAACTGGCGTATCCACCGAAGGAGTAACAATACCAAGCTTCTTTACTAATTGGTGTGCTAATTTTCTTGCTGGTTTGCGATTAACAAAAGGACCTTTCCCATTTTTATAGCTTTTTAGTAATACATTGTCGGTCATTCCCATGGAAGCAACCAAGCCCATTCCAAGTCGATCCTCAGGAACGAAGCTCATACTGATTCCAAGATTAATGATTTCTAATGGTTTCTTACCAACAATATTTTCTTTTCTATATAAGATGGCTCCTTTCTTCACTGGAAGAAGACCTGCTATTCCTTCACATAACTCTTTCTGCCCACTACCTGCTACCCCTGCAATTCCAAGGATTTCGCCAGTACGAATCTCAAAATTAATATCTTCAATCCCTCTCGTCCCATCGGAAGAATCGATTGTTAGATCCACACACTTTAGGATTGCTTCTTTCTTCTCACTCTCTGGTCGATCAATTTCCAAGCTAACTGCACGTCCAACCATTAGTTCTGTTAAGCTAGAAACATCACAATCCGCTGTTTCTACGGTATCAATACTTTTCCCTTTTCGAAGTATCGTAACACGATCACTAATTTCTAGTACCTCATTTAATTTATGCGTAATGATAATAATTGAGTTCCCTTGCTCTTTCATCTTACGTAGAATTCGAAATAATTGATCCGTTTCCTGTGGTGTTAATACCGCTGTTGGTTCATCTAGAATCAATATTTTGGCACCACGATACAATACCTTTAAAATCTCAACTGTCTGTTTTTCACTCACCGACATATCATATATTTTTTTCTCAGAATCAACTTCCAAACCAAACTGACTGCTGATCTTATCAATCTTTTCTTTCATCACTTTTGGTTTTTCTAGTTTTTCCTTGGTGCCAAGTACGATGTTTTGCGCTGCTGAGAATACTTCTACTAATTTGAAATGTTGATGAATCATACCGATGCCAAGATTTTGAGCATCGATTGGTGAATCAATTAGTACTTTGCTCCCATTGATATAAACATCTCCTTCATCTGGCCGGTAGATGCCAGACAATATGTTCATTAGAGTCGTTTTCCCTGAACCATTCTCTCCAAGAAGTGCTAAAATTTCACCTTTTCTAACACTTAAATCAATATGATCATTCGCCACCACTGTTCCAAAGCACTTCGTTATTCCTTTACACTCAATTGCATTTATTGGTGTTTTGGCCTCTTCCATATGTGTTCCTCCAACAACAGAATAGTAGTATTTTTTACCTATTTTGACTTTACTACTTTTAAAAAAATGTGTCAATAAATAAAGGGGGAAAAAAGAGGTATTGCAATATAAACAACCTCATTACAACACCTCTTTATCATGAATTCTTGCTCTTAATTAGTTCTCAACGACATTCTTAAAGTACCAGTTAATTCCACCAGTAATGGTTGCATCATCTAAGGACTTGCCTTCTTCTCCAACCGTAGTACCATCGTTAGTTTCAATCACGCCAGTAAAAACATCCCATTCGCCAGCAATAATTTTAGCTTTCACTTCTTCAATTTTTTCAGCAGTACCTTCTGTACAAAGATCAGATAAAGGAGCTAACGTAATTAATCCTTCTGACATACCACCATAGTAGTTGCTTCCATCCCATGTTCCTTCAATTACAGACTGTACTGCAGAGGTATAGTATGCAGACCAATCCCACATTGCAGAGGTAAGCACTGCTTTTGGAGCGTCTTTGGACATATCAGAGTTATAACCAACACCGTATACTCCATTTGCTTCTGCTGCTGTCATAGGATTCGAGCTATCACAATGCTGACTGATGACATCACAGCCAAGTGCAATCAATGCTTCCGCTGCTGCTGCTTCACCTTCTGGATCATACCAGCTATTCGTAGTTTTTACATAAATTTTAGCATCTGGATTCACAGAATAGATACCCATTGCAAATGCATTAAGACCACCGGTTACTTCTGAATTTTCTTTTCCCCAAGCAGCTACATAACCAATCTTGTTGGTTGTTGTCTTTAATCCAGCTGCAATACCACTTAAGTATCTCGCTTGATAAATTCTACCGAAATAATTGTTAAAGTTAGAACCATTGGATTTATATCCTGTCCCATGAGAGAAAATTACTTCAGGGTACTCTTCTGCCATAGTAGCTACTGTATCCATATAACCCCAGCTTGTTGCGAAGATTACATTACATCCTGCTTCAATACATTCTTCAATTGCATTCTGAATTGCAACTGGATCAGAATCATTGGTGTTATTCTTTCTGATGATCTGGCTATCTTCTAATCCAAGATTCTTCTGCATCCCCTGGATTCCAAGGTCGTGAGTATAGGTATAACCTGCTCCTTCTGCAGGATCAGTTATATGTATTACACCAACTTTGATATCCTCTTTTGCAATTGCTGGATATAATCCTACTTGTTCTCCACTGCTAGCTTCCTGTGTAGGTGTAGTATTGGTTTCTGATTTCGATTCTTCCTTTTTACCACAGCCGGCAAGCATACTAGCTGCCAAAGCTAAAGTCAATACCAAGCTTAATGCTTTCTTCTTCATAAATGAATCCTCCTCGTATGATCATCACAATTAGTTGTTTTGATACGAGAATTATAGTTGATTGCATCATAGATTTCAAGAAAGCCAGTCATTATATTTAATTATAGATATCATGATTTAAGCTTATAAAAGTGGATTTTCACTTATCGTTTCTGGTTGGTTCTCAGACCTTGGTTTACAACATACATTCTCATAGGTGATCATGGTGGTTAATGTATCACCTAGCTGAGTTAAGGTAGCTGCTATTAATTCAATTTCCTCTGGACATTTATCTTTTGCAATAATACATGCAATACTTGTGATCAGAGCGGAGTATTCGCAAGGACTCATATTATCACCAATTAACATTATCCCTATATCTTATGATTCATACGCCTACTTGTTGTTATATTATTAATATTTATTAACTTTTGATAGCATATGCCGATATATATATCAATACAGGTAAGAAGTTTGGATAAAAGATTGAAAAATACCACGCCTATGTTCAGGAGGTACTATGTCAGCGAAACACATTCATCGTAAATTACGTTTTCATAAATACTTATT
Source organism: Bacillota bacterium (assembly GCA_023415655.1). Classification (GTDB taxonomy): domain Bacteria; phylum Bacillota; class Clostridia; order Lachnospirales; family Lachnospiraceae; genus Lachnoclostridium. Next base: position 5,951 of record JAEZKD010000126.1, read on the forward strand.
TTATCTATTTTTTTGTATCATCGGAATCATGATACTGTCTTTACTTCTTGGCATCCTACATGGATTGGATGAAAAAAATCAAACTCTATTATTGGTTCTAATTCTTATCGATTTACTTTTGGTTGCTAGTACTATTGTTCTAATACATAAGATAAATTACCTATTTCCTAGCTATTACTTAAAATCACTTACTAGGAACTCACATACAACCATAGCCTATGACCGAAACACTGGCTTACCCTATAGAGATGCCTTCTTTGATGAACTTCGTAAGCTTCTATCGGAAAATATATCTCTTGGCTGTCTGGCCATCACTCAGATTGAAGCACTTGAATTTTTACATCGAAGCATCGAGCATAAGAAAATGAATCAGATTCTAACTAGAATAGCCGAGACTTTGCAATCCATCGATGGAGTGAAGAGTATTTGTGGTTGCAAATCCAATAGTGAGTATTGGATTTTTTTATATGGGGGTAAAAAAGAAGTATTGCTTCGTGCGTTGGATTCTACCCTTTCTAATTTGGAAACAATCATGCAAGCATGTAGCAATTTGAAACACAACTGTTATGTCAAATGTGGTTATTCTTGGTTTCCAAACCAAGCGGCTACCTGCAATGCACTGATTAATAATACAGATTATGCACTTTATGAAGCATTAATTTTTAAGAAAAAAAATAGACATGAATTCTCGCTTGATTCGTATAACATGCAGGAAATGGAGTATAAGCGCAATGCTCTTTTTGATCAAATCCTTGAGAACAATGAGCTAACCTACCATTTTCAACCAATTGTTCGCGTTAGGGATGCTTCCATTTACGGTTATGAAGCATTGATGCGTACAATATCACCAGATGCCATGACTCCTTTGGAAATCCTTGAGATTGCTGAAAAACAGAACCGTCTTTATGAAATTGAAAAATATACAGTATTTCATGTGATGGAAATTGTTTCACAAAATAGTTGGTGCCTTCGTGATAAAAAAATATTTATCAACAGTATTCCAAATAATGAACTTTATCCAGAAGATTTTGAGATCTTATATAGTTCCTATTCCAACTATATGAGCCAAATTGTAGTTGAAATCACAGAGAATGCGGTGCAAACGCAACAGTCTATGGATAACCTCCACGAATATCTACGACTTATTGGTGCAGAACTGGCTTTGGATGATTATGGTTCTGGTTACTCCAATGAGTCAAACCTTCTAAGTAATAATCCAAATTATATTAAAATTGATCGCAATCTTATCCGTGATATTGATCAGAATATTAAAAAACAACACTTGGTTTCAAATATCATTCAATATGCAAGACAATATAATATCTCCTGTCTTGCAGAAGGTGTAGAAACCCTAGAGGAACTAGAAACGGTCATTCATCTAGGTATTGATCTCATCCAAGGGTATTATATCGGCAGACCTGCAAAGGAATTCCTTGAATTCCTACCATCCAACATCCACAATGATATCGTTGCTATTAATATAAAAATCCATAGTAATGCAACGGTATCAAAAACCTATGATTCCAAAACTTTTCCACAGATTAATCTGATTGAAATAGCACTCAATGGCTTTACTTCCATTCAAGTGCATCAAAATCAACTAACCATCGTTGGAGAAAAAGAACAAGAAGTCTGTATGAGTGTGTTTATTGCAGATCATTCTAATACTACTCTAACACTGAAGAATGTCAATATGAGAGGAAATAATGCACCAGCAATTTCGATTGGTAACCATTGTCATATTCAAATCATTGTTGAGGGTGAAAATACACTTTCTTATGCTGGAATTCGTGTTCCTGAAACTTCAAAACTATCCATCATTGGAGATGGTAATTTAACGATTAAAGCAGATCATAATAATTCTGTTTGTATTGGTGGCACCTTTGAAGATTCCTATGGTTCCATCACAACAGCAATGAATGGTACTCTTAACCTTATCTCAGATGGTGATTATTCCATTGGTATTGGTGGCGGTAAAGCGCAAGCAGATTCAGAAATAAAGATCATAAAAGGAACCATCAATGTTGATGTCACTGGTAATTATGCGATTGGCCTTGGAAGCCATGAAGATACCGTCAAACTCAATATTAGTGGTTGTAAGCTAAATATTAATGCAAGTGGAACCAATGTGATTGGCATTGGTTCATGGAAAGGAAATGTAGGAATTGATTTAGCATGTGAGCTTACCATGAATGTCTCAGCTGGTACCTGCATCGGTATTGGGTGTGCAACTTCTGATTGCACTGGTTATATCCTCTTCCATCTTGGTAAATATAATATTATCATTAAAACAATGCATGGAGCAGCCGTTGGTTCGAATGATGGTAATTTAGATCTAACCTTTGCCTATGGTGATATCTTAATCTATGGGGAAGGAACCTATCTGTGTGGTGTCGGTAATTACAACGGTGCGGGGAAAATACATATACTAGCAATGGCAATGAAAGTACAGCTTCTTGCTTCCAAAGGAATTACAATGGGTAGTACTAAGGGTGAACTTTTCATTGAGGGTGGAAACATTGATTGTCAGCTACCATCAAATATTACTGCATACTCTCCATTCCATGAGCCTCTCATCTACCACTACATGGAAAGCTCCACCTCATACGATGAGCTGCTTAGCTCAGAGTACGGAACCTACCAATATGTTTGCAATCAAAGTTCCATCATCACTGGACTTCATGCATATCTTCCAAAGCACTCAAGTTTATTAGAACAAAACAGTTAGGTTTGAGAAACTAACAATTTGAAAACCATATATTTACATGAATAGCTTTGTATGCTATTCTATAACAAGAAGAGCGCTAGCGAATTATATTTATTTTAGTTCGTTATTGCTCTTTTTTTGCGTAAAGTTTTATTAGTTGACACATCCTATGTCATAGGTATTGGATCAATTTATGAATCAAAGATAATGATACAGAAAGGATCTCTTATGAAACATTCAAAAAACAATCAAGTGAGTGCAACCGAAACTTTTCATAAAATCAAGCGTTCCATTTTTAACAAGCGAGTTGGAATTGACATTCTAGTTGAAATTACAGGTAGCTTTTTAGTGGCCATTAGCCTTTACAATTTTGCTGCACAGGCAAAATTCCCAATGACCGGTTTTTCAGGTATTGCATTGATTCTAAATCGGCTCTTTTCATTACCTATTGGTATCACAACAATTGTACTTAATATCCCAGTTGCAATTATTTGTTACAAATTATTGGGTCATGGATTTTTCTTACGTTCCTTTCGCTGTATGATTATTTCTTCCTTAATGATTGATTATGTTGGTCCACTGTTTCCAATGTATGAAGGGGATCGACTTCTTGCTGCCATTTGTACTGGCGTTTTGGGTGGCCTTGGCTATGCCATTATTTATATGAGAAATTCCTCCACTGGTGGTGCAGATTTTATTATTATGTCGGTAAAAGCCATCAAACCACACATTTCGCTGGGAAAGATTGCTTTTTTATCGGACGTCGGCATCATCTTAGCAGGTGGATTTATCTTTAAAGATATGGATGGTATTATCTATGGTATGATTATCAACTATTTATTTGCTATTGTTGTAGACAAAGTGATGTATGGTATCAATGCTGGAAAAGTAGCACTCATCGTTACTCCTCATGGGAATCTAATCACTGAAACCATCGAGAAATGTTGCCAAAGAGGATCTACTGTACTAACTGCAACTGGTGGTTATAAAAGGGAAGACAAACAAGTTGTTATGTGTGCTTGTAACAATAAACAGATGTATCAATTGGAGCAAGCGGTCAAGGAAGCAGATCCTGAATGCTTCATTATTATTCTTGAGTCGAATGAGGTGATTGGAGAAGGGTTTGTTGTTCGATAATCTCTTTCATAACACACTTTTTCCCGCACGCTGGGGACTTTCCGACCATGCTGCAACCAATGCCCGATTCTCGAGGGCTTTGGTTGCAATAAACATCACCCGAACAATACTTAGCATAAAAAAAAGACATTCTCTACACAACAATTGCATGTAGGAGAATGTCTTTTCTATATTCGTAGCGAAAGAGGGATTTGAACCCACGACACCACGGGTATGAACCGTGTGCTCTAGCCAACTGAGCTATTTCGCCATATGCGTTAAAAATGGGACCTATAGGGCTCGAACCTATGACCCTCTGCTTGTAAGGCAGATGCTCTCCCAGCTGAGCTAAGATCCCATTGTACTCTCACGCATCTCGCGAGTACATTTAATATTATATTTAGAACAAGCCGTTTTGTCAAGCACAATTTCATCTTTTTATTTACGGTATATTATGGTAACAAGTCGTCTTCCTTCCACCCTACCTTCTTCCTCAAACTCATACGGAATACCGTTGATGTATAAAGTAAAGGAATGCTGGAACACCAGCTGCTGTTTCTTTATAATATACTCATAGTACTTATAGAAATCAAAACCGATCCTCTCTCTTAAATGTTTCATTGATATTTTCTTATTCTTTCGGTGTCCTTGGAACCCGAACAAACGAAAGCCCTTTGTTGAACAGACCTTCTTTCGTTTCATATCAATACAAAGGATGTCATTCATTCTTCCAGACTGGATGCTAAGTTTTTTCTTCATCTGTGACAATTTATATTGTTCGCTAAAATAAAGAACTCCTTTCAAAAGACTTAGTCCTACAATACTTGTACTCCCTAACATCATGACTGTGTCTTTCATCATTTCATCCTCTTCATTGTAATGCATAGAAGTAAAGTAGCTATCATAGAGCTCATCATAAATCACTACAATTTGATTCAAAAGCTTGGTAAGTTTCTTAGCATTTGAGGAGATTACATAGTATTCGGATGCAGGGATTGAGAAACCCTCCACCTTTTCAAAGCTCTTACTTTTACTAGTTTGATCATACTCATAATATGATTCAGGTAACAGCATTCCACAGATATGACCTTTTTCACATGCCTCCATTAATTCTGAGTATGTATTGTAATAAACCATATGATTATTTAACATTGTATTGCGAAGCTGTTCCTCGTAATCTATGATACTTCCCCAATAATAATTAGGTATGTGATCTAGGCTGATTGTACCATTCTTTGTATAAGAACCAAGCAGTAACGAGTTCTGAAAAATATCACCCTCTAATCTTTCAAAAGATATATTACTGCTTGGCTTTATTGAAACAATATCTTCTTCCTCTGGTAAAACAATTCCAAATATCACATCTGCTTGTGTATCCATGAACTCAGGAAGTTCCTCTTGAGTAATCGTAGTTTTACGAGTTGTGTATGGAATTTGAGTCATATGACTTAAATATTGAATCAATTGCTCGTATATCTTATCTTTACTACTATTCCCTCCAGTGCCGATGATTACCTGAATACTCTTATATTGAGCTTTTATCTGCTGAATGAGTGATTCATTCTCCTTAAGAAACTCCTGACTCTTTTTATCCTGAACTGCTTGCTCTATTCTAGCATCAACCTCTGTGACCGTGGCTTGTGCTTGTGTTTTTACTACCATGCTACATCCCAGTAAAAGTACCCCAAATAATATGACACTTACTGTCTTTTTCAATTGTATCTTCCAAATCCTTCTCATTCCTATCTCCAGCTTAATAAATTCATTGATAAGCTCTATTATAGCTTATTTGATGAATTTAATAAACTTTTTCTTTCCAATTTGAAGGACATTCTCATCTTCTGTCAGAATACAATCGATATCAAGCACACGCTCACGATTTAATTTGATTCCGCCTTGCTTTACCAACCTACGGAATTCACTTGCAGAAGGTACTAACTTACGTTCCATTAAGATCGGAATCAGATCCATTAAGCAATCCATCTCCTTTGATAAATGTACCTGTTCCATCTCCTCTGGTAAGTCTTTTTCACAAAAGACCTTATGAAAGTATTCACTCGCAGCCTCCATATCTTGTTTGCTGTAGTATAATTCAGTAATTGCCTGTGCAAGAGAAAGCTTAATATCTCTTGGATTCCTTCCCTCCTCTAACTCTTTTTTCATCCGAGTCACTTCCTCTGGATGTACGTCTGTAACGAGCTCAAAGTAGCGAATAATAAGTGCATCTGGTATCTCCATTACTTTTTTAAACATCACCTCAGGTGCTTCATTAATACCAATGTAATTATTAAGGCTTTTACTCATCTTTTCAATCCCATCCAAACCTTCTAGAATAGGCATAAAAATAGCAATCTGTTGTTCTTGTCCATATGCCTTTTGAAGAGTTCTTCCCATGAGAATATTAAAGGTTTGATCGGTGCCACCGAGTTCAATATCCGCTTTTATCTCTACGGAATCAAAGCCTTGCATCAATGGGTAAAAAAATTCATGTAATCCAATTGCTTCTTGGTTACGGTAACGATTCGAAAAATCATCTCGTTCAAGCAAACGTGCCACTGTCGTATTCGCAGCAAGAGAAATCACTTGCTCAAACGTAAGCTTACTTAACCACTCACTATTGAATCTAACCTCAGTCTTATCTTGGTCTAGCACCTTAAATATTTGTTCTAAGTAGGTTGCAGCATTCTCCTTCACTTTCTCATCACTTAACGGCTTCCTTGTTTTTGACTTCCCAGTTGGATCACCAATTTTCCCAGTAAAGTCACCTATGATAATCACAGCCCTATGCCCTAAATCCTGCATCTGCTTAATCTTTCTTAACACTACCGTATGCCCCAAATGAATATCCGGCGCCGAAGGATCTAACCCAAGCT
>JAEZKD010000199.1 GCA_023415655.1 Bacillota bacterium
CTGTACGAGAAGACGTGTGGTTGGTGAAGGTGACCGTATCATTACAGAAAAAGCACTACAAAAAGCACTTAGTTACATTCGTGAGCATGAGGAGATACGAGATGTGTTAATCTCCGGAGGTGATCCATTTACGATGGGAGATGAAAAGCTTGAGCATATTATAGCTTCCATACGTGAGATACCTCACGTTGATATCATCAGAATCGGTACAAGAACGCCAGTTGTCATGCCTATGCGAATAACGGATGAGTTTGTTGCAATGCTAAAAAAATATCATCCAATCTGGATTAATACACATTTTAATCATCCGAATGAGATCACCAAGGAGGCCGAACAAGCGTGTACAAAAATTGTAGATGCAGGAATTCCACTAGGCAATCAAAGTGTCTTATTGCGAGGGATCAATGACAACTCTCAAACGATGAAGGAACTATTATTAAAACTTGTTCATATGAGAGTACGCCCTTATTATCTGTATCAATGTGATTTAAGTCAGGGAATTGGACACTTTCGAACGAATGTCGAAACTGGCATTCAGATCATGCATGATTTGACGGGCTATATCTCTGGATATGCAGTACCAAAGTTTGTAATCGATGCACCAAATGGTGGTGGTAAGATCCCTATTAACTACCCTTATGTTATCTCAAAGGATGATAAAGAGGTGGTAATGGAGAATTTTGAAGGGAAAAGATACCATTATCCTCAACCTGAGAAGTATTAGTTCTCGCATCCTATCATATAATTAGTAAAGCCAAAAACTGCACAGGATAAATGGTTATACGGAGAAAAGTTCATATGGAAGGTGGAATGTTATGGAAGAGGTTTTGGAAATAACACATCAGGAAAAAGCTACTGCCAGCCAATGTACCATTCGTGGAATACGGATGCTCGAGCAAATCAATCGAGGAGAAACTGTATTTTTCACGGCGGTGGGGGCAGGGCTTGACAATGAGATACCGGCGCCTTACGATGTTCGATGGATCCCACATTTATTTGAGGTTGGAAACTATCTTCGTTATTTTATGTTTGACTTTACGGAATCATTTCGCTTAACAAAGCCAGGTGAGCATATGTTTCATGTACAATTTCGAAAAGAGTATTATGATGGGTACAATTGGATGCCTACCAAAGAATATGTTAAGATGAGTTTACCACTATTAGTGGTGTGAGAAAAAAGGGCTGTTACATCATTCAATTTTGTTGATGATGTAACAGCCCTTATATGATGGATGGAATACTACGAGTCCAAGATATGAAAAAACAAGTTAAAGTAGAATGATTTCACTAGAACTGAAAGATAACTGTTCAATCAATAGATAATCATTCCATAAAATCAAGATTCACTTTATTCATAACGAAATCCTTTGCCATCTCTTTATGTGCAAGATGCAAGGGATGATCTAAAAAGATTGTAAGATCAGAAGGGTTCTCAAATTCACAATACAAAGCAATGTCATGAGTTCCTCCAAGATTGTTGTCATACAGCTTTGCAAGCAGTAGTCCTGGAATCTTATCATTCATATTCTCAATGGATTCACGAAGCCTTGATACAATGATATCACGCCCTAGCTGCTTCACTGTTTGTGTGAGTTGAAGCATTACAATATGTTTGACCATAATATCTCCTCCCGTTACGCTAACAGCATACGATCGTTATCCAATATCTTATGACTTTTCTGTGAATAGAGTTGAAGTAAGTCTTCTAAGGTCATCTTTTCACGTTCTTCTTTGGAAATGTCTAGTATGATGGCTCCATTGTCCATCATAATCGTACGATTACCAGTTGTCAGAGCAGAACTTAAATTATGAGTAATCATCATCGTAGTTAGATGATTCTTTGCTACGATGTCTTTGGTGATCTCCATAATTGTCTCACTCGTCGCAGGGTCTAGGGCAGCAGTGTGCTCATCTAATAGCAATAATTTTGGTGGAACAAGAGTACACATCAGCAAGGTAACTACTTGACGTTGCCCCCCAGAGAGAAGACCAACCTTTGTGTTCATACGGTCTTCTAGACCCATATGGAAGTTTTTCAGTAAATCATAAAACATCGCATGGTCTTTTTTATTCAATGCAAAGGATAGAGAACCACGCTTGCTTCTTGAGTAAGATAATGCGAGATTTTCTTCAATTGTTAGGTTTGGCGCAGTTCCTTTCATCGGGTCCTGAAAGACACGACCGATAATTTTAGCACGTTTATGTTCTTTCATAAAAGTAAGATCCGTATCATCGAGTAAAATCTGACCTTGATCAAGTAAAAAGCTTCCACAGATTGCGTTAAATAAGGTGGATTTGCCAGCTCCATTGGAACCAACGATGGTAACGAAATCTCCATCCTGTAACGTAAGAGAGAGATGATTCAAAGCGGTGTGTTCATTTGGACTACCCTTTAGAAAGATTTTAGTAGCATCCTTAATCGTTAACATGTTTGTTCCCTCCTTTGTATTGTTTGATATAGTTTGCTTTTTGCTTTTGCAGCAGATAATAATGCTTGATTGCAGGTAAAGAAAGAGCAAGCGCAACGATCAGAGCGGAAACAAGTCGCAACATAGTTACTGGTAAGAAGCTGTATTTATTCGCAAGTGCGAGGATAAAGCGATAAACAATCGAACCAACGACAGCGGAAACTAAACCAATGGTAACGGACCGTCGCCCAAAGAACACCTCTCCAATGATGACGGAAGCTAACCCAACCACTAAGATTCCGACACCGGAAGTAATATCTGCAAATCCTTGATACTGTGTATAAATACCACCAGCCAGACCGATACAAGCGTTACTAATGGTTAGCGCAAGTATTTTCGTGTGATGAACATGAATCGAAGAAGCACGAACCATATCATCATTATCACCGGTAGCACGAATACATAAGCCAATACGTGTTTTAAAGAATAATGTAAGTAAAAGTCCAACGAAAATGACAATTAACAACGCTAGGATTAACTTTGTATTGTTTTTATCAAGGAAGGAAAACGTATCCGTTGCTAGTCTAAAAATAGTGTCATGTCCAATCAAGGATAGATTAACACTAGTTCCAAGAATGGCTAAGTTAACGGAATACAAACCACTCATCGTTAAGATACCAGCTAACACAGGATGAACGAATAACTTTGTCTGAAGCAATCCGGTAATACATCCTGAGAGTGCACCAGCAAGCATTGCACAGAGAATACCGATGAAAGGATGCCCATGTACGGTAAAGTTAGCAGAAATCGCAAGCCCAAGCGTAAAGCTACCCTCTGCGGTTAAGTCTGGTATGTTCAATATACGAAAGGTAATGTAAATTCCAAACGCAAGCAGGCCAAAGATTAAGCCTAGTTGTAAGGATCCATATAGTAATGTCATAGTATCATCTCCTAATTATGTTGCTTATCGTCTCCTAATCATCTTACTTCGCATCTTCTAGGAAGGTTAAGCCAGCAGCGATTTCTTCTGAAAATGTAATTCCAAGTGCTTCAGCAGTTGTTTTATTCACTACGGTTGATGTCGCAGGTACGACAACAGCAGGGATATCAGCAATTTTTTTGCCTTCAAAATAAGAAATTGCCATATCTGCAGAAATTGCTCCAATTTCTGTATCACTAATTGCAATGGTTGCGAAGGCACCTGATTCTACCATGACAGCACTACTACCATAGACAGGAATCTTAGCATCTCGTGCGATTTCGGTTACCACTGGCATAGCTCCTTGTAATACAGTATCGTTCGAAATAAAGAATGCATCGACGGAGCCTACGAGGGATTCAGCCGCTTGTTGTACTTCCGAAGCATTCGTTACCACAACTTCTTTATAAGATAACCCAACAGAATCTAGGTATTCTTTGGCAGCAGTAATCGTAGAAACAGAATTGGTTTCACTTGTATTATAGATAAATCCATAGGTTTCACAGCCAGGAGTTAATTGATCTGCCAAATGAAAGATATCACTGACAGGGATTGCATTGGAAGTACCAGTACAATTCTTATCCGGCTTTTGCATATCACTAATAATACCAGCAGCAACTGGATTGGATACTGAGATGAAGATGACAGGAATATCAGATTCCATATTCACCATTGCTTGTGATGGTGGTGTTGCAATCGTAACAACAAGATCCATGTTTTGATCAACAAAGTCTTGGCAGATCGTATTTAATATAGTTGCATCGCCCTGTGCATTCTTATATGTGACTTCTAATTGATCTTCGGAATATCCTTGTTCGCGCAGTTGTGCAATAAAGCCTTCCCTCATATCAGTAAATGCTCCATTGTCAACCATCTGAATAATACCGACGGAAAGGACACCCTCCTTCTTTTTACTACATCCAATACATCCCAAAAGGATACCTACCATAGCTACAAGTGTAATCAGTTTTTTCGTTGTCTTTTTCATACTTTCACTCTCCTTAAAATTTGATTGTTTTGTCTGTATCTGTGACGAGTGCATAGCAAGAAGAATGACAGCGTCTCGCAAACTATTTTCTTTTATGAAAGGAAAGATTGATTAGCTTATCCTAACACATAAAAAAAACACCTATCCTTATACAAGGACAGATGTAATATCTGCGGTACCACCTTGATTGACAATAAAATTGCCCAACTCGTTCAGAATGCAAACACATTCCTTATCCAATAACGCTGATAATGCGTCGCAGGCTACTTAGTATCCTTTTCGCTGCGCCCTCCGTGGACCATTTGTCTACTGCGAATCGCTGTCAGTTTCCACCATACCTGACTCTCTGTAAGCACGTGTAGTAGTTTTACTCCCACATCATAGGTTTATAATCTTAATAAACCACAATTATCCAAAAATGTCAACTATTATTTTCCAATCTTTCATATGCTTTTTTTAACATCTCGATAGTGACTGGATAGGCATAATGCCTAAGGTCTGGCATAGCAACAATCGTTGGTAGGATAGATTCAAATTCTTCTTTGGTAATCTCGAGATCGGAAAGCTTGGTTGGTAAACCAATGCTTTGATTAAAGCGATATAGCGTTTCAAATTCCTGCATTTGTTGATCAACTAATAAAAGGATAAGAACACCAAATCCAACGACTTCTCCATGCAAATGACGTTCTTCAATGACAGGAAAGGAGGTCAAAGCATAAAAAATAGCATGTGCAAGGCCACTATTATAATCAACTGTATGTTCAGTTGTTACAAGAATAGAGACAAGTGCAGTCGTTACAATAATAGCAAGTACTGTTTGTTCTAGTTCATAGGATGCTATTTGATTTGCATTGTCAGAAAGTGCTTTTTTCCCATACCTTAGGATTGGATCCACGCACATACGACTCATACCGACGCCGAGTGCATTGAAGTGCTCTAATACATCACCTCGAGTTGAAACTGTGCTTTCATAATGTTTTGCATATGTATCCCCCATCCCAGCCCATAGGAATTTGGTTGGAGCTTTTGCAATAATTGCTGTATGGATAAATGTATGAATCGGAGGAGTTGAAAAAAAGAAGGGCTCTAAAAAGGTTCCATCCATTCGATACATAATCGAAACAGTCGTGCAAGCAGCGCATGTAGAAGCGATGGTTGGGAACGTAAAGATAGGTTTTTGAAGCTTCACACTTAAGCATTTGCATGTATCCAAAGCTTTTCCACCACCAATTGCAAAAATCATATCTGCTTGATGTACGGACTCCATCTGCATCAGACATTCTACGTTCTCATAGCTTGCTTCGGTACCATATATAATAAAATCAGTGATCGTAAGATCAGAATCACATATTGCTTCAAGAAGAGATTCTTTTGCAGCAGCAATGGCTTGTTTACCACCGATTGCAATAATTCTTCTTCCATAAGGGGAGCATATGTTAGAAATGTTTTGATAAACATTGGGACCAATCGAATAGTTCGGGAAATAGATACTATAATCCTTCATATTGGAATCCTTTCTTTACTGTTATTTTATGGATATTATAGTGGTCGTGATAAATTAAGTCAACAAGATTGATATTACGATTGATATGATAGAACGAATGCAGTTACGACCGATAGCAAACCATGATAGGTTATCAGAAATATATCTTATAAATATCCTAGATGCTCAAATAATATCTTAAAGCCCAACAGGATGAGTACAATACCCCCTGCAAGTTCAGCTTTTGCTTTGTAGCGAATTCCGAATACGTTACCTATCTTTACTCCCAGTATGGATAGGAAGAAAGTAATAATTCCAATTGATAAGATTGCAAGTAAGAGAGGAGCATCCACAAGAGCAAAGGTAACACCTATGGCCAGTGCATCAATACTAGTAGCAATAGCAAGCACAATCATCACACGAAAGGATACGGAATCATTTACATTTTCCTCTTCCTTGCTTAGTGCTTCTTTCATCATACTAAATCCAATGAGTAAGAGAAGACCAAAAGCAATCCAGTGATCAAAGCTTGTAATATAATTTTTAAAGGTTGAACCTAATAGATACCCGATAAGTGGCATTAAGCCTTGAAAAAATCCAAAGTAGCCACCAATGATAATAGCTTTTTTCCAAGACATACTCTTCATGGCTAGTCCCTTACATATGGAAACGGCAAAGGCATCCATGGCAAGTCCAACAGATAAGGTGAGAATTGTAAAAAGTGACATGTATGAACCTCCAAAGAACATGGTTTATTTATTGTAGGTGATAAGGGATGGAGTGTCAAGTAAACGAATCATTAATTTGAACAACTGATAGGTTTTACAAATAGTAAAGAAAATATAATAAAAATGTGAAAAATAGAATTGGACCATGAAGGTACTTTTATGTTCATTGTAGAGAAGTCTTTTTTTTGGTATAATTAGACAGAACTAACACTATGAATTGTAAGAGTCCTTTATGCATGAGACGTAAATGTTATGGTTAGTATATAGGAAATGAATGTTTTTTTAGGTCTTAAGGAATAAAAAGACAAGGAGAAGAAAAAGATGCAAGAAAGAATAAGAGAATACAAGCAAATATTGGAAGATGCACTTATGAATCTGGAACAACCAAGTACCTTGCTAAATCAATTACTAGAAAAACCTTGGTTTCAAGAAAAACCCTTTCATATGCTATATCAATTAAATCAAACAGAACAGTCACCCATTCATCATCCAGAGGGAAATGTGTGGAAACATACGATGTTAGTGGTAAATGAGGCTGCTAAGGTGAAACATCTAAGCAATCATCCGCGTGTATTCATGTGGTCAGCTTTGTTGCACGATATCGGAAAACCTGCAACCACACGGAATCGAAAAGGTAAAATCACAGCATACAATCATGACTCGGTAGGGGCACCGTTGGTTGTTGAGTTCTTACAAGCACTAGATGAAAACGAAGAATTCATTCGGGCAGTAACAGCTATGGTTCGTTGGCATATGCAGGTGATGTATGTGACTAGAGATCTTCCTTTTGCACAAGTTGATCAGATGCTAAAGGAAGTTGAACCTAAAGAGATTTCGTTGCTTGGCTATTGTGACCGTATGGGACGAACTGGTATTGAACCAAGTGAGCAAGAAAAAGATATTCGCTTGTTTTATGAGATTATAAAGAAACATCAGTAGTACATTGGTTCATTGTGTAGTCTTTGTAAGAATTGGTGGAATGGACTGTGAAAGCATCTATGGTGAAGATATCATCAAGATGTTTTCCTTGCCCAATCGTGCAAGGGATTTACTATTTCCTAAAATGTGGTATAATGTCAGTCGTAGAGGTTTGCAAAATAAGGTAGATTATGTCGTAAGAAGTGTAGAAGTGACGGCAATGTTTTATACATATGTACATTCTGAACGGTAACAAACATGAAATTTTATATTTAGTACAATAGGAAGGACGAAAGATGAAGTTAAGTGACTTAAAACCATTCCATCAGATAGTAATTCAGTGCCATGATAACCCAGATGCAGATACCATAGCATCTGGATTTGGCATATACCAATACTTGAAACAGCAGGGTACAAAAGTACGATTCATCTACTCCGGACATCAACAAATTCAGAAAAGTAACTTGCTCATGCTGGTGCGTGAATTAAACATACCAATTGAATATGTAAGGGAATTGGACCCACCAGAATTGCTTTTGTTATGTGATTGTCAGTATGGCGAAGGAAATGTAACAAAGTTTAATGCAATGCAGGTTGCGATGATTGATCATCATGAAATCTGTGTAGAACTAAATGAATGGACCGAAATACGACCTGCCTATGGTAGTTGTGCTACGGTTGTTTATTCGATGCTAATCGAAGCTCGGTATCCTGTGAATGCAGATGAGAATTTAGCAACTGCTTTGTATTACGGATTATATATGGATACGAATTGCTTTGCAGAAATCAAACATCCACTTGATATGGATATGATGGAGGACTTGCAGTATAATAGCTCTTTAATAAGTTCCTTAAAGAATTCAAATTTTACGATCAATGAACTTGAGATTACAGGAGCAGCAATTCGCAATTATTACTATGATGAAGACGAACGATTTGCTGTGGTGCAAGCCGAACCATGTGATCCCAACATTCTTGGATTTATTAGTGACTTGGTATTACAGGTCGATAAAATCGATGTCTGTATCGTATATAATAACGTAGATTATGGTTATAAATTGTCCATACGAAGTTGTAAAAGAGATGTATCAGCAAATGAATTAGCACAATATTTAACTGATAAAATTGGAAGTGGTGGGGGACACAAAAAGAAAGCGGGAGGATTTATCATCGCTTCTAAGTTTGATCAGGCAAATGGTGAGATGGAATTTAAGGATTACATCTGCAAACGTATGAAATCCTATTACACAAGCTATGATATGATTGATACCCTCAATGCTCCTGTGGATATCAAGGATATGAAGCATTATCGTAAGCTTCCTGTACCGGTAGGCTTTGCAAAGACAATGGACTTTGCACAGACAGGAACAATGCTAGTGGTTCGAACCTTAGAGGGAGATGTAACGATTGAGGCAGATCCAGGCATTTATATTATGATTGGTGTGTTCGGAGAGGTTTACCCAATCGAGCGTGAAAGATTTGAAGCTACTTATGAAGTGTTAGAAGAACCATTTACATTGGAAGCGGAATATCTACCAACGGTTCGTAATAAAAAAACAGAAGAAGTATATCTAATGATGAATTATGCAAAAACCTGTGTGAGTAAAGTAGGAGGGTGCATTCTTGCAAAGCAGCTAGTCAAAGCTACTAAGGTTTTTACGAATTGGTATTACGATGATTATATGTTAGGACTACCAGGGGATTATCTTGCATTACGGGATGATGGTGAGAACAATGCATATATTATCAAAGATAGAATTATGAAAAGAACTTATGAATTAGTAGAATCGATACGTGGAGAGAATTAGCTGCTCGTAATTCTAATTTGTGCCTCGTAATGTACCAGCGTTGTAGGGAATACAGAGAATTGGTAGATTAGGAGGGAATAAGGAATTACGTGGTAGCTTTTTTTGTGACTGGTGTGATTGGCACGCTCTTCGGACAAGGAATTTTTGGAATCACTATTCAAAGTTGTAGGTGATTTCAAGATTATATCATATTGTTTCGATGCTATATCTTTACATAGAGTGAGTGAGCAAAAGTAAGGAATGAAAGGAGACGTATGAAAAACAATTGTAAATATACGATATATGCTTGCTATCTTGGATACATAACTCAAGCAATCATCAATAATTTTACTCC